>CAZYRH010000185.1:0-4128 GCA_964650395.1 uncultured Ignavibacteriales bacterium | reverse complement strand
AAGCTCATTCTTCATAGTTGCCTGTTATCCGAGGGTGTCAGCCTGAGCGGAGTCGAAGGGTGACGATTGAGAGTCAAAGCTCTGTCATGGTTCGACTCCGCTCACCATGACGAGTAAGTTGTCGGGTTTCTTATCCGTCTTTGGCGTCCGCCGGAGGTGGAGGAACTGATCTTTCCCCGGCGATACCACAGGTAATAGATTTCCTTCCCTTCATCGCGCCATTTCGCTTCAAAGAATGTAGTTTCGTAATATACAAGGACAGAACTGTCCACAAAGGGAGACCCCATGTTGTACAACAACTCGACCCGGCCGGCATTTTCGATCACCCATTCCGCATAAGTTCTCACATCGGTGGCGACGAAAAAATCTCCCCCTGCCTTGAGCAGCAGGGTCAGGAGCGAGATAAACTCAACGCTAAGCAGTCGTTTCAGCGCATGACGCTTCTTTGGCCACGGATCGGGAAAGAGAACATAAATCTTTTCAAACGTTTCCTCGGCGAAGTACCTTGACATCACAATCCGTGCCTCGCCTTGAAGGAGAAGAATGTTGCCAAGCTGTTTTTTCTCGATCCGGGGAATCAGTTTGTGATATCGTTTTTTCCCAAGTTCCACGGCTACAAACCGCTTAGCGGGAAACGTCGCCGCCAGCGAAAGCAACAAATCTCCACGCCCTGGGCCGACCTCCAGTATGTCACCGGTGAACTCCTCTGGCTTCTCCGGATAGAAAAGGACTTCTTTCTTGGACTCAAATTCCCACGGAAACGATTTCATGATGGCATTATGTTCTTTGACACGGTGTACTCACACCGTTGACAAGTTGTACACCCCCGGCGCTGATTTACTTCGGTCTTCCCAGCTCATGTCTCAATGCTCCTTCAACGTCAGGATAGTGGAACTGATAGCCTGTGGCTAAAAGACGGGTTGGCTGCACCCGCGTGCTGGCTAAAAGTAACTCGTTGCCCATCTCACCAAGCGCCAGGCGTAAAACTGCCGTCGGCACGGGAATAAATGCTGGTCTTTTGAGAACTTTTGCAAGGCGAGTTGTGAATTCACGATTTGTAACTGAGTTCGGTGACGCTAAGTTGACCGGTCCATGAAGCGATTCGCATGTAAGACAGTGGTGAATTGCGCCCACGACGTCATTCAGTGCTATCCAACTGACGTATTGCCTTCCGCTTCCCATTCGTCCCCCTAACCCTAATCGAAATGTCGTCAACATTTTCGCCAGCGCTCCTTTGGAGCCGCTGAGAACCATTCCAAAGCGAAGGTGCACAACTCGAATCCCGGCTTGAGCCGCCGGCTGGGTGGCCTCTTCCCATTCACGGCAAATGGCGGCCAGAAAACCAGAGCCGACCTCACTTGCCTCATCCAAAAGTTCCTCACCGCGATCACCATAGTAACCGACGGCAGAGGCAGAGGCCAGAACAGTCGGAGGCTGTGCAAGGCTCGCCAGAGATTCAGACAGCAAACGAGTGCCCTGGATTCGACTGTCGTGAATCCTCGTTTTGCGCCTCTTGGTCCATCTGCCGGCAGCTATGTTCTCACCTGCCAGATGCACCACAGCATTCATGCCCTCAAGACCGGCAAGATCGATTGACCCTATGGCGGGATTCCACAGAGTCTCTCTGGGGCGCTGTTTTGTCTTTGAGCGAACCAGATGCGTGACCTCATGTCCTGATGAAGTAAGAAACTTAACCAAGGCTGAACCTATCAGCCCGCTTGACCCGGTGACAACAATGTTCATTCGAACCACCTGTTTTTCTTACCCCATAGATACGTGACGTCGAGTGTGAACACAAATGAATCAGAAGCAGAAAATAGTAATACTTTGAGTATTTTTCCGTACTTGCTACTGGAGCAGTGCATAAGCAGCTTCTGTAAATTTTTCCAGGCTTGTTTTCAGTTTTTCTGGCTTTTCACCGAATCCTATTCTGATATGCTCGGGTTCTCCAAAGAAGCGGCCGGGGACGACGTAAACCTGGTATTGTTCAGCCAGCTTTTCGATAAACATCCAGCTATCATTTACTCCAAGGATTCTGGGAAAATACGTGCAACCATACTTGGGAATTTTGCTTGAGAGAATCCCATCGGATAAAAGTGGACGGAGGTACTGAACCAATAGCCGCCGATTTTTCGAGACAATTTCCACGGCACGATTTAAATATTCGTCTAGATTTTCAATAATGAACGATACAAATCCTTCCAGGAGCTTGGCTCCGGAACCCTCAACCAAGAGCTGTACTCGTTTGATTTTGTCGATGACGGCACGTTCTGCCAGAATCCACCCGGTGTGCACACAACCAAGCCCATATACTTTGGTAAGACTATTCAGTGAGATAAAACAATCATCCAAAGTCGCTGCCGGCATTTGAGTGCCAGAAGTGAAATCATGATACACTTCATCGACAGCGATCTTTATCGTCGGGTTGACCTGCTGAGCTACACAGGCAAGCTCCTTGAGCTGATCATCGCGCGGGAGCGCTCCGCTGGGATTGTGAAGGTTACTTATGATAAGCAGTGTTGTGTCTGGCTTGACGGTTCGTTTTAGATCGTCGTAGTCAAAGAGGTATTCAGGAGGTTTTCGTTTCCAATAGGTAATTCGCGAACCGACACTATCGGCCGTGGCTACAAGCGGCTCATAGGCGGGCGACTCGATGATTACGTGATCATCTTTTGAAAGAAGCGCCCGGCAGAGAAGGTAAATGCCATTCGAGGCACCGTTGGTTGTTGCCACTCTCTGCTCATCAACGTCATACCTATTGGCTATACTTTTGATAAGCGCTGGATGTCCCCAGGCGTTCGAAACGTCCAAGTAACTCTCAACCCCTTTTGCTTGAAACTTATGCATATGCTCGGCCAGGATATTAGTTGGTTCGCACACAGCGCTGGAAAGCAGCGAGTGTGCAGCCTTGCAGCTTGACCTCCAGGTCTTTATACCACGATAAATAATTTGTAATCATAGGAAAAATAACATAATACCATAATCAGTTGATTATCATCAAGCTACCTTGCCTGATTCCTTTTGTTCTGACCTGAATCAGCCAAAAACTGATATGGATCAAGCAGACACAACTTACAAGCTTCAATAAGACAGTTCCTTTAGCTTTTCCACATGCTGGGCCAGTGTTAGTCCGCGTTTACCAGCCAGGTCGTTGTCGATCTTGAAGTCTCTTGCGGCGGTTTGTAGTATTGTGGCAGCGATTGCGTCCGGCGTAATGCTCTCGAACATCAGCCCTTCATCGTCGGTGATGACGTCCCTGGCGCCGACCTTGTCTGAAATCAGAACCGGCGTACCGCACAGAAGTGACTCAATTACAACCAGGCCAAACGGTTCGTATAAAGAGGGGAGAACTGTGAAGTCCACTGCCGTATATAGTTCCTCCATCCGGTCAACATAGCCTACATACCTGACCTTCCCTGATTTATCCAAGCTCTTTAAGGGGGCGCCGGCGACAATTAACTCGAACCGATCAGGCGGGAGCTTTTTGAACGCTCGCAGAAGTGGACGCAGACCCTTCCTCTTGTGGTCACCCGAAACAAACAACAGGCTGAGCCTGTCTTTTCTGATCTTATATTTCTCCATCAGCTCTTGCTTATCGCATCTTAAACGTTGGGAAAATCTGTCAGTATCAGCCGGCGGGTGGATAACCATTACTTTCTCTGGCGGCATGTTATACAGGTTTATCACCTCGTCTTTGAGCATCTCAGAATGGGCGACAATCAGTCGCGATGTTTGATACGCTCGCTGCTCCGTCGAAATCTCAAGTTGAACGAGGGGGCCTCTCATTTTACCCAAGTGGGTCAGATAGCTTCTATGGGTCCCGCCGCAGATCATTATATTCTGCCCCGAAGTTCGGCTGAGACTGATAGTGAGATCAAAATCGCGTCGGGGTAGCAGCCGGTTAACCTGCCGACTGAAAAAAAATCCGCGAAGCTTCTTGGGTATCATTGATACATTTATATTTATTATGCGGCAGCGGCCGGCCAATGGCACATCGGAAGCTACCTTGGAAGTTATCACTGTTACCTCATCGCCGGCGTCGGTAAACCCTTTGATCAGGTCGACCAGATACCGCTCCATGCCCCCTTTGCGTAGATACTGATAATGTATGAGAGCGACTTTCATGCG
>CAZYRH010000184.1:0-4163 GCA_964650395.1 uncultured Ignavibacteriales bacterium | reverse complement strand
AATCGCTTGTGCCATGGCGAGTTCGTGCATCTTAAAAGACAAGATAAACACATAACGTCAGACAATCAAGATTTTTTTGTCTTTGCACCTTACCTTATAAACTGAGCGAATGAACCGTATAGCGGTGATCGCCTGGGTTGATTATTGCTCGACGTGTAAAGGGAAGAAGTGAGCCGAATCGTGGGTGTTACCCACGGCTTGGGACTCATAAAGAGCGTATTTACAATGATTTTTTTGATGACAAAGAGATGACAATCACCGAATTTGAGGAGGTAATTGAAACACTGAAAGATAATGAGTTAACCTATTGTGATATAACGACTAGTAACATCTCAACCCTAATTCACCCGGTACGACCCTGCTCTGCTGCATAGAATCAGCGACGAGTTGCCTGGTACGGTAAGATATCCTAGGTTAGCACAGGTTAGACGATGCAGAGTTGTGATCAAAAACAATAGAATTCCTTGCAGCACAAGGAAATAGGCTTAGCAACAGTAGCTATCATAGTGATGAGAAAAAGTGGTGGGGGGAGGATTCGAACCTCCGAAGGCTTCGCCGGCAGATTTACAGTCTGCTCCCATTAACCACTCGGGAACCCCACCAGATACAAGTGCCTTTTCTTTAAGTGGCGCGACGGTACCAACAATGAGGCCTGTCCGCCTATACCCGGCACTAAAAGATGGGCAGATAATACGAGAGATACATAAAAAAATCAACCGAAATGTCATATAAATAGTGATGTTATTGTGCAGTACTTCAGTCGCCCAGCCCCACTTCCAGAAATCCCAGCCAGCCGACTGAGAAGTTAAGCCAAGCTGTTGAGGCGTTCTGTCCAGCGATATTGTAGCGGTTACTGATTGAACCATAGCCAGCCTCGACAGCAGCGAATAGATGGTCGGATGTGTACCGCATCAAAGGCAGGTATCCCGCCACACGCGCCGCAACAAAAAGAGACTTCTCCACAACCCCCGTTGGAAACGGCTCATCGTATTTACCTTCAATCTCTTGCCATGGCTCGTCCCAGGGCCTATAGATCGAACCTTCACCGTGGCGGCAGAAACCAAACTCCCACTCGGAGTACAGCCGGGCGCTGGGCCAGAAACGCACTGCCAACGAGAGCGAATCGGCATCTGGACCAAGAGGATGCCCGAGCAGCTTATTGCGAAACAGGTACCGGTTTCGAGGATCCCTCTGGTGGTAGGTCCTGTTCGTGATTCTGACATACTCCAGCTTCAGGTCAGGTGAGTAAGAACCGGCTCTCCCCGCTTTGAAAATCCCAGCCATCAGACCATATTCATCAGGTTCTTGGTCGCCTTGCTCTCGGCGATCAATTTGGAAATCGTCAATTATCAACTGGCCGTAGATGACAAACCCAGGCCAGGGCAGGTAGGTGAAGTCAAGACCAAGAATCGTGTTATCATCCTCGTCCTCGTTGAGCTGGGCGGTATGGAAGAATTGCAAGGGATTGAGGTAGTATAACTCTGGAGATCGTCCCTCTCCGCCGAACAAAGTTGTCTCAAACAGCCCCAGACGAAAGCTTCTATGCAGCGTAATATCGATACGATGCCCCACTAGGTAACGGTTGTCGTAAAACGTTCGGTCGGAAAGACGCAGGAAATCAACGGAATCAGGGCGACTTTCGTCAAGACGAGCAAACAAAAAACTGAAACGCAGCCTCCCCTTGCAATACCTGGCTGACAGCAGATCGAGCGGTTCGGCTGTTTCCGAAAGAATGAGATTGATCGGCTGTGGGCCCCAGAATACCCTCTGTCGCCCAAGTGTAATGGCCAGATCATTTTTCTTAAAATATATGCCAGCCGTCTCGATATCCCCCGCCAGACCGCGCCACTTCTTGCCGGTGTAGTCAGGGTCAATCGCTTTGGCACGATCAAGGTTGAACAACACCAGCGCTCCGAAGTATTGTGACGGTTGATAACGCGCTCCACCGGCCAAGAAGAGAAGGTCCTGCGCCCTCTCATGGCGCTGCGTTTGAAACCTCTCGGTGGTGATTGAAAAGATGCGAATGTCGTTGTCGGGCACATTGTCAATGAGTCTCATTGACGGCGAAAGGGCTTGATTACCCAAAACTCCCTTCACGGTGCTGTGATAAAACGGTCCGATAGGTGGCAACAGATCTAAATCGCCTGATGCTACCACGGCCTGATAAGAAAGCTTATAATCGAGACTAAAGGGAAATCGGCCCAGCGGGTACGTGACATCCGCCGACAACGTAGTGGGAAGGAACAGCAACAACAAAAGCAGTATCTTGCTTAATTGATCCGTTACTGAAACAGTCTTAGACAAGTTGTTCCTCCTTAGCAGCAGATTCCTTTTCAGGAACTTTGGTACGGCTGACTAAAGATAAACGACGTGTGTGCGGCCTTTGCAACGCATCCGCCCTTTCTGCGATAGTCTCCCGAACGAAGGCTGTGAACTTTTTTCGAAAGTTCGCGACTGAGAATCTCAACGCATTGTCTCGGACTGTTTCCGGATCAAACTGCGACCGCTTCTGATCGAATCTTTGCACAGCGTCGATCAACGCCTGTAGTGTTTGTTGATAAAAGAATATGCCTGTTTCGTTCTCAACCACCGTCTCAAGAGCACCACCTTTACCATAAGCAATCACCGGCGTGCCGCACGCTTGAGCTTCGACCGGGACAATGCCGAAATCTTCCTCGGCCGCAAAGACGAACGCGCGGGCTCGCTGCATGTAGTCTTTGAGCACCTCAAACGGCTGGTAGCCAAGTAATTCCACGTTAGAACCAGCTTTGCTCTTTATCTTGTCAAAATCCGGGCCCTCACCAATCACCACCAGCTTTTTGTCAGGCATTCCCGTAAAAGCTTCCACGATCAGGTCCACCTTTTTGTAGGGCACCATGCGCGAAGCCGTCAGGTAAAAATCTTCTTTATGAGTATACAGTTTGAAACCTTTGATGTCGACCGGTGGATATATGACGGCCGACTGACGCCCATAAACTTTCTTTATCCGTCTGGCGATATAGTTCGAAATAGCTACAAACTCATCCACCCCGTTTGCCGTCCGAGAATCCCACATTCTGACCTTGTGAAGGATATATTTGGCCATCCAGCCCTTAACACCTTTTGCAAGGCCTGACTCCCGGAGGTACTGGTGGGTGAGATCCCACGCGTATCGAATTGGTGAACAGCAAACACAGATATGCAACTGATCCGGACCAGTGATGACACCCTTTGATACGGCATGGTTGTTCGAAAGTACCAGATCATACTCAGACATGTTAAACTGCTCAACGGCCAAAGGCATTAACGGTAAGTACGTGCGGTACTTTGTCTTTGCTCTGGGCAGTTTTTGAATAAACGACGTCGTTACTTTCTTGTTCTGGATGAAGTCGCGAAGAGCATCGGGGAGAAATTCCACCAGAGCATACAGGTCCGCCTGGGGAAACAGATTCAGCATTTGCTCCACAATTCGCTCGGAGCCGGAATAATCGACGAACCATTCGTGAACAATAGCGACCTTGAGAGAACTAAAATCAACTGGAACTGTTGTACTTGCCATCATTTAGTTACTTCCTTTTCCTGGTCGACTTCCGCACGCCTACGATCACGCCCTAACACAGGAGACACCGCATCCTCGGGACGCCTTTCGAGCCTCAGACTGGTGCGACCCGGTTCGGCAGTTTGATACGTGGGTAGCCCGAAGTCTTCCGGGGCGATCGCTTGCCAATGTGCCAGCGAACGCTCAAAGTCGTAAGTGAACTTAAAGCCGAGTTCCATCAAGGCTTGCGGCACGATATGTGTTGGCGTGGCGGCTTTCTTGACCCGAACCGGGTGGATTGGATTTTTGAACCCCAACACTGTCTGTACCATTTTGGATATCGGTAGTAGTATCCACAGCGGTATGGGCAGGACCAAAGCACGAGTCTCAAGAAATCGCTTGATGATGTTTACCAACTCCCCCAGCGGCTGAGTCGGGGCTTCCACATAGTTGTAACAGAAAAATTCCAGCTCACTATCCATTACAAAGTCTATGCTATCGAGCAAGCCATAGATGTACCCGTATGATTTGTGGACGCGCGGCGACCCCGGAAAGGCGAAGTAGCCCTTCTTGATAGCGTTTATCATTCGTAGGATGTTGCCCGGATCTCCAGGCCCGTACAACACGCCGGGGCGGGAGATAATCA
>CAZYRH010000183.1:0-4165 GCA_964650395.1 uncultured Ignavibacteriales bacterium | reverse complement strand
TTCGAAATTCTTTACAAAAATAGCTTCCGCAAACAGAATAACCCCCGTTGACACAGGGGTCAATATAAATGCGGCCCCAACCTCACCCTCCCCAAGCTTTTGTCGCATTTGACCTTAGGATCAAAACGCGCTACTCGACAAAGGGCAGAAGACGTTGGAAAGCATTAGAATAAGACGGGATATACAGAGGTATTTCAGTGCCTTGGGTATGCTCTATAATCGCTTTAAGTTTTGTCAGTCTTTCCTTTGCGTCTTTAACAGACTTCAACCGCTCATCGGCTTTTTTCCAAATATCGAGGAAGGTTTCGTTCTGGTTAATGCTGTCCTCTATCCACCCGGGTCGTAGTCGAGTGATGCCATCTAAACCAATACCGGACTTTTAAATGAAAAAAGTAACGCATAAAGGGAAAAAACATTGTATAAATTATTTGCGTTAGTTATTATTCCGACTCAGTATTGTATTGTATCGTTGGGACAGTTCATCATCGGTAATTGCATCCTTTCGATCTAATCGCTCCTGTCCGAGGCAGGAGACTAATAATGTAAGTGGAGGATTTCTACTATGCGAAGGACATTTATCACAGTGCTGCCCATCTTGCTGGTAATGCTCCTGTGTTCGTTCGCGAGTGGTGTAGCGGAGACAACACTCATTCCGATGGAGGATTTCTTCAAGAATCCCCAGCAGGCCTATTTCCAGATTTCTCCTGATGGTAAGTATATCTCATTTACCAAGCCTTTCGAGCGGCGGATGAACATCTTTGTGCAGGCGATCGGTTCAGAGGAAATTACCCGGGTAACTTCGGTTGTTGATCGCGATATCTGGTCCTATTGGTGGAAGGGTAACAATCGCCTTCTGTACCGCCAGGATTTCGGCGGTGATGAGAACTTCCATATCTTCGGCGTGGATCCAGACGGTGGCAACTTAACCGACCTGACGCCGTTTGAAGGTGTCAAAGCCAATATCATTGATGACATGCCGGATAACGATACCGACATCCTTGTATCATTGAACAAAGCAAACCCTGAAGTGTTCGACGTCTACCGACTAAACACGGTAACCGGCGAACTGACCTTAGTAGTCGAGAATCCCGGCAATATTTCGAGGTGGATGACCGATCACGATTACAATGTCAGGATCGCCATTCGGACCGATGGCATCAACAATACCATTTTGTATCGAGATAGCAGCAAGGGTGAGTTCAAAGAGATCATGACCGTTGGTTTCAAGGATACTTTTCAGCCAATTCTCTTTACATTTGATAACAAGTACGTCTATGCTCTGTCGAACCTGGGACGGGATCGTGAAGTAATCGTCAAGTATGACCTGGCCAATAATGTTGAGCTGGAGCTTCTGTATGAGCATCCAGAAGTCGACGTCTCCGGTCTTAGTTACTCCCGCAAACGCAAAGTGCTGACCGAGATTGGCTATGTCGATTGGAAGTACCAAAGGAAAGTTCTCGATCACGAGATGGAAAAATATTACAAGATTTTGGAGGAACGGTTTCCCGGATATGAAACCTATCTAACCTTCCACAATCGTGACGAGGATGTCTTCATTGCTCGCACCATGAGCGACCGCACGACTGGTTCTTATTATCTTTTTGATACTCGCACCGGTGAAATCACAAAACTTGCAGACAGAAATCCGTGGTTGCCGGAGGATCAGTTGACCGAGATGAAACCGATATCCTACAAGTCGCGTGATGGTTTGACCATCCACGGGTATCTGACTGTTCCCAAGGGTGTCGAGCCAAAAAACCTGCCGATAGTAGTAAACCCGCACGGCGGTCCCTGGGCCAGAGATTCCTGGGGATTTCGTGGGGAGGTTCAGTTTCTGGCCAACCGCGGTTTCGCCGTATTCCAAATGAACTTCCGAGGCTCCACTGGTTATGGTAAGGCATTTTGGCAGGCCTCGTTCAAGGAGTGGGGCAAAAAGATGCAGGACGATATAAGCGATGGCGTTAAGTGGCTTATCGATGAAGGGATTGCCGATCCGGACAGGATTGCCATTTATGGCGGCAGCTATGGTGGTTATGCAACTTTAGCCGGTCTTGCTTTTACACCTGATCTGTATGCCTGCGGTGTAGATTACGTTGGCGTTTCCAACATGTTTACCTTTATGAATACGATGCCGCCCTATTGGGAGTTGTACCGCCAGATGATGTACGAAATGGTTGGCAACCCGGTCGAGGACAGCGTCCTGCTGGCCGAAGTATCGCCGGTGTTTCATGTGGATAATATAAAAGTGCCTGTGCTGGTGGCTCAGGGGGCCAACGATCCGAGAGTGAATATCAACGAGTCTAATCAGATTGTTGAGGCTCTAAAAGGTCGCGGTATTGAGGTCGTCTATATGGTTAAGGACAACGAGGGACATGGCTTTCTAAACGAGGAGAACACCTTCGATTTCTATCGGGCTATGGAGGAGTTCCTGACCAAGCAGTTGCTAAGCAAAGAGTAGAGTAAATCTGTTATTGAAGATAACATGACAGGCAGGTCGAAGCAGAATCGGCTTCGACCTGCTGCCCAAGAACATGGGGATACAAAAAGCGGCCCCAACCTCACTCTCCCCCAAACTTTCGTCATATTCAACTTCAGGGTCAAGTTACGCTACTCGATAGAGAGTGGAAATCATTGGAAGATAATCTGTTGGGGTTGAATTAAATGAAACTTAACGACCAAGCTCACCTGCAACTTTGTGGTGTAGCGGAAAAGTGATCAGGTGGAGCGATTTGTTATACATTTTATGAATTGTTACAATTCTGGTATAGTATCAAACATTTCGCCGTTTTTCCTTCTTGTAATATGTTTATAAATTTCATGGAATGACTCATATAATATTGTTAATATGTCTGATATCTTCTCGGCCTTCACTACTACAGGTTGATATTTTGTTTTATTTGCAATTTTTATGAAATTTGGACTTTTCTTTCGGGCGATAAGAACATTTGAGTCTTTGATTATCTTAATAACTTCTTTCATTTTTTCGGTTTTTGCATGTGCCATATTTTTTGCAGTATTAATCCTTTTTTCTACAAACAAATGTTCTGAATTTTCGAAAAGATCATAAATACAAAAATACTCCGTATCGCCCATATGGGTTTTAGCAACGTCCTCGCCATTATTCGATCCTATACACAGTCTAATTTTTTTCATATTCTCACCTACAATGTATAACGACTTAGATCAAGGTCGAAGCTTCATACTCCTGCCTATTTCCCATTATAATATCATTTATTCGGCAATTGGGCACTAAAAAACCTCCCAATTGGAAGGCTCAAATTTAATGCGGTCCCGACCTCACCCTCAGAAAACTTTTGTGCAGTTTGATTTTGTGATCAAAACGCGCTATTCCACAGATGGTGGTAATCGTTGGAAGACAATCGGATAAGGTCGTACCGTAGTTCTATTAATAATGGTTCAGGACATATAAGAAAGGGCAGGCGACGGTAGCCTGCCTTTTCTTGATGTCTAGAAAGCTCTCTATTTTAGCAATATCATCTTCTTCTTATCGATGAAATCTTCAGCTACCAGACAGTAGAAATAAATGCCAATCGAAACGCGGTGGCCACTGGATGAAATGCCGCCCCACGTAATTTGATGACTCCCTGCTGGATGTTCTTCGTCAACCAGCTCCCTCACCCTCTGAACTAGTAGATTGAAAATTGCGAGAGAAACGTGTGATCTGCGTTGCAAATCGAAATCGATTACCGTTGATGGATTAAATGGGTTAGGGTGGTTCTGAAACAATCGAAATCCATAAAGAACGTTGTCAGGGTAGTCTTCATTTACGGATACAGGGGAAGAGCTTATCCTGACATCTGTAATACTCAAGAAGTAATATTGTGTCAGACCCTCTCGTCTATAGAAATATCGACTATATGTCTTTGAATAACCTGGCTAATGGATATCCTGGTGCTTCGACATTCAGATCAAGAAAGTAACCGAATGGTGTTTGATAGACATCGTAATCTGCGTTCTTTAATCGTTGCTCTGAATTATTAAGCAATTGCTTTGTAATTTCAGACGAAGCCTTGCTTTCAGATAAATGAGTGAAAGAGTGTAGTACTATTCTTTCTGTGTTGTTTTTTCTCGCGGCCCATTTAAGATTTTTGATCAATTTGGTCTCAACATCAGGAAGATGCTCTTCGTCTTTTTCTTCTACATG
>CAZYRH010000182.1:0-4186 GCA_964650395.1 uncultured Ignavibacteriales bacterium | reverse complement strand
CTGCGCTCAGGGTTTAAGAGCCTGTAGCTCGCCTTGCTCCAACAGGCTCTAAAAGCGGAGGACCTGGGATACATATCGAACTTTTTGTCTGGTGGAATATGATACATGCCTTGTTGGGCTGAGGTAAGTTGACAGCAGAGTGAGGATTCCGCTTTATGACTCTCTGTTTTACTTTACCCGTAAATGTTTGGCAGGTGAACTGTCGTTCAGCACAGTTTCTCAACGCGTTTTGTGGTTGGGGCCTGCGCCACCCTTATGCCTGATTATTTCTCCCTCGACCATGTAGATAACATCTTCGGCAATATTGGTGGCGTGGTCGGCGATTCGCTCTAAGTGGCGCGAGACGGCCAACAGGTGAATCAAGCACTCCATCCTCTCCGGATATTTCCGAATGGCGTCCTGAATCTGCCGGTACATCTCCCGATTGAGGGAGTCGATCTCATCATCGGACGCACAGACCTGCTCCGCCAGAACAGTATCCATGTTTACCAGAGCATCGATACTTTGCTTCAGCATTGACTTGGCAATTTCGACCATCCTCGGGAAATCAAAAGTGATAGTCACCGGCTCTTTGGTCGAGAGAAAGACAACCCGCTCGGCGATATTGACCGCAAGGTCACCGATTCGCTCCAGGTCGTTGTTTATTTTCAGGATGGCGACAATGAACCGCAGGTCTATCGCCACCGGCTGATGCAGAGCCAGTATTTTCAGGCACTCTTCCTCGACATCGATTTCCATTTGGTCGATGTCTTTGTCTCCCTTAATGACCTGCTGGGCTAATTTCTCATCTCTTTCCAGGAGGGACTTGATCGCTTTGTGTAGGCTCTCCTCGATCAGCGCGCTCAGAGCCAGGATATGCTTTTTCAGCTTTTCTATCTCTCGTTGCAAATGCCGGGACATAACTGCCTTTCTCCTTTGTTATCCGAAGCGCCCCGTGATATAGTCCTCGGTCTTTTTCTTGGTCGGGTTGGTAAATATCTGTTTCGTCGATCCATACTCAATCAGGCGCCCTTCATAGAAAAAGCCCGTGGAGTCGGAGATGCGAGCCGCCTGCTGCATGTTGTGGGTAACAATGACAATCGTGTAACTCCGTTTCAGCTCGCCGATCAAATCTTCAATCTTTGAGGTTGAGAGCGGATCGAGTGACGAGGCCGGTTCGTCCATCAACAGCACTTCCGGTCTTACCGCTAACGCCCGCGCTATGCACAATCGCTGCTGCTGGCCTCCCGACAGCATGTAGGCGCTCCGTTGCAGCTTATCTTTTACCTCGTCCCACAAAAAGGCTCTTTTGAGAGTGTTTTCCACTGCCTCGGTGATAACCCTTTTGTCAGTAACGCCGTTCACCTTCAGGCCGTAGGCGGCGTTTTCAAAGATCGACTTGGGAAAGGGGTTCGATTTCTGAAAGACCATGCCAACCCGTCGTCTGATGACCGATACGTCCTTCACGTCTCGATAAATATCGACTTCATCAAGTTTCACTGTTCCCTCCAAGCGGGTTCCCAGGATTGTATCGTTCATCCGGTTGAGCGTGCGCAAGAAAGTGGACTTGCCGCAGCCCGAGGGTCCGATAAGGGCGGTGACCCGGTTTCTCTGAACGTCCAGAGAAATACCGTACAGGGCTTGGCTGTCGCCGTAGTAGAAGTCAAGCTTCTTAACAGTCATTTTCACCGGCAAGCTGGCGTTATCCCTCTTGTCCCGCGAGGTGGTGTTATGAGGTTCGCTTGCCTGCGGCTGGAGCGATTCCAGTTCAATATTGTCCTGTTGCTTATACATTGACACGCCTTGATCTTATCCTGGAACGGATCAGTATCGCTGATAGATTCAACATAAACGTTAACGCCAACAGGACCAAAACAGTGCCGTACAAAATCGGCTTTGTGGCCTCAACGTCGGGCGACTGAGTCGCCATGACGTAGATGTGGTATCCCAGTTCCATGAACTGGTCATTAAGCTTGCTGGGCAGGTACGGCAGATAGTACGCTGCCCCGGTGAACATGATCGGCGCTACCTCACCGGCGCCGCGGCTGACGGCTAAAATACCGCCGGTGAAAATCCCCGGAAGCGCTTGAGGAAGTATTACCCGCCGGATAGTCTGGAGTTTTGTGGCGCCAAGAGCATAGCTTGCATCTTTAATTTCCGATGGAATAGTCTTTAATGCTTCTTCTGTGGAGATAATAACCACCGGCAGGGTCAGAAGCGCCAATGTCAGCGCTGCCCAGATCAAGGCCGGCTGACCCCAGACCGGTCTACTGCTTTCAAAGAACAAGGAATCAATACCACCGCCAACCCACTGAATAAAAAAGCCGAGGCCAAACAGTCCAAAGACTATCGAAGGTACACCGGCGAGATTATTGATAGCCAAATGTATCAACCGTGTGCTCCTGGAGCCAGGTCGGGTGTATTCCTGCAAATAGATGGCAGTAAGAACCCCGATCGGAACAACGGCTATCGTCATCAGGATAACCAGCGCCACGGTGCCGAAAATGGCGGGGAAAATGCCACCGGCTTCCATCCCTTGCTCAGGCGGATGCGTTAGAAACTCCCATGAGATAACTCCGATTCCACCGTAGATGATGTTGAACATGATTACTGCCAGTATGGCTATGATGATCAGCACTGCCAGGAAGGTTAAACCGCGCGGGAGCAGTCCGCTGCTTTTTGGCTTAAACTGATACGTCGCTGAAGACCCAATGGCAACAGTCGGTCTTTTGTCTGCTGCAACATTCATCCCGTCTTCCCCTGGAACCTTTCTTTCAGCTTGAATAGGACAACGTCACCGGCGAGGTTGATTATGAAGGTGAAGACGAACAGCAAAGTACCAATGAAAAAGAGCACGTTGTAATGCGAGCTGCCAAAGACAACCTCAGCCAGTTCGGCGGCGATGGTCGCTGAGAAGGTTCGCATGGAGTCGGTGAGGCTTATCGATATGATGGCCGCATTCCCGGAAGCCATCAGGACAATCATCGTCTCACCAATGGCTCGCCCGAACCCAAGAACCATTCCCGCGGCAATACCCGGCAGAGCTGCAGGCAGGACCATGGTGAACGATACCTGCCAGGAGTTGGCCCCTACCGCCAGCGCGGCATCGCGCAATGACTGGGGAACGGAGGTCATGGCATCCTCAGCAACTGTAAATATGATCGGTATGACTGCAATACCCAAAGCGATACCGGCGTTGAGGGCGTTCAATCTAAATGTCAGGCCAAGCGTCTTCTGCAGCGCAGTGGCCAGGACCAACAAAGCAAAAAAGCCCAGTACCACTGATGGAATCCCGGCCAGCAGTTCCACCACCGGCTTGATAAGTTCACGCATCCGTTTGGAGGTAAACTCGGATGAATAGATGGCTGCCCCGACGCCCAGCGGGACAGCGAAGAGCATGGCCACCAGCGCCGCTTTCAACGTGCCGAGAAACAGCGGCAGGAGCGAAAACTTGGGAACCTCCGATTCGGGCTGCCACTTCCACTTTGCCGGTCGGCCCTCGTGATAAACCTGTTTTAATGTCAATTTGTCAAGACTGGCTTCTTCCTGCACTTCCGGGCTGGTGAAGATAGGTGTCACCTCTTTGAAAATGAATACGAAAATGAGTAGAACAGCAGCCAGGGCGGTGAATGCAGTCGTGGCAATAAGTTTCTCACCGAGAAACTCTCTGAACTTTGATTTAGGCTTGAACTTATACCGTTCCATGTCTTCACCAAACTATGAGGGGAGGGAACGGTCCCTCCCCTGGGGAAAGCAAGGGGTGGAGAGCGGAGGGTGCATTGTTATTCGACAACATTTGCCTTGGCCAATTCCTTTGGCAGCGGGATGTAGCCCATTTTCTCAGCCAACTTCTGCCCCTCAACAGATAGTACCCAATTGACCAGAGCCTTTATTTCACCCTCAGGAGCGCCGTTAAAAAACCAGTACAGCTCGCGGGAAATCGGATAGGAACCGCTGGAGACTGTCTCGACATTAGGTTCCACCGCAGCCGTTGTGTCGTCCCGTTTTACTGAGGCATACTTAACACCTTTAGCCCAGGCGATGCCGCCGTAACCGATGCCGTACTTATCCTTGGATACAGCATTGACGACCGCCGCCGTACCGGGAAGGGTCTGGGTGGCATCGGCATAGTCTTCCTTGTCAAGTACATGTTCTTTGAAAAAGGCGTAAGTGCCGGAGTTGTTCTCTCGACCGTACAGGATGATCC
>CAZYRH010000181.1:0-4187 GCA_964650395.1 uncultured Ignavibacteriales bacterium | reverse complement strand
TACCCGTCCCAATACAAGCGCATTATTTCCTTGACAATCATCGCTAATAAATGCAACTTGTTATCCACAACGTTGCGGTGTCCAACAGATGTCGGAGTAAAAGGGAAGACGGTGCGAATCCGTCGCAGCCCCGCTACTGTGTCGGCTACTGCGCGAGCAGGTTTGTAGGTCAAAAGCCCTGTGCTTTTGACAATGTTGTCGAAACCGCAGGGGTTTCGACCTACACAAGGAAGCCATCCGCCGCAGGTGGAGAAGGCGCTCGCGAAAGGTTTGAAGCCGAAGCCAGGAAACCTGCCGCAACAAAATTACATGCTGTTGCCGTCAGCGCGGGCTGACCGGTAGCGGGCTGGCTTCGCCTATGGCAACGCGTGGAGGGTGCCATGAGGCGAGTTTTTTTGCGCTTCTTTGTTGGGTCTGTCCCCAGCGCGATGGGAGCTCGGGACAGCAAGTGTAAGGCAGGTATCTCTAATATCTGCCATATAGATTATCACCCTGAGCCGTCCATCCGCCTTTGGTGGACTATCGGGCGAAGTCGAAGGGTGAGAAGAGTAGGTCAGAACCCTTGCGGTCCTGACATCTTCCTGACCGCTAAAAGTCAGGAGCACCCGCCGAGGCGGGCTCCTGACCTACGAAGCTATATCAAAAGCGCAGGGCTTTTGACCTACTTTATGGCTTTACTTGCCGTTCTGACCGTACAGGCGACAGCTCAATCCACTGCGAAACTGAAAGGCTACGTGTACGACACCGACGACGGGAGCCCCGTTATTCAGGCGAAAGTCGAGTTGCAAGAGACAAGCTATCAGATCATCACCGACAACTTCGGCAGGTTTAGTTTCGACAATATTCCTCCCGCCACATATCATTTGAAAATCACTGCTGTCGGCTACACTGAGCATCTTGTCGAACAGATTCATCTGGTTGAGGATGTGACCCGTCAGGTGGTAGTACCTCTGGAAAAGAGGACGTATCCGCTTGAAGGGATTACCGTTGTCGGCAGGTATCAGCCACTTTACAGCGATAAGGTGACGGTAATTGAGCGCGAGCAGATAAAAGAATTGCATCCTCGCAGCGTCTCCGAACTCCTTGAGTCGGTTCCGGGTATCTTTGTTCAGCGAACTGGCGGAGCTTCCGGGCAGGCGCAGGTTCGTATCCGCGGGGCCGACCCCAAACATGTGCTGGTGCTGGTCGATGGTCATAAAGCCAACCCTTCAGGCAGCGGCGTTGCTGACCTGAATACAATTCCCATCGAGATGGTCGAACGGATTGAAATCCATAAAGGGGGCGCCTCGGCTGAGTTCGGACCCGACGCACTAGGCGGAGTGATAAATATCATAACCTACCAGCAGGCGGTCACCCACAACCTGCTGGTGAAGTCTGATGTTAGAAAGGGGAAATGGAACTCTGACGCAAATAAGCTGTCAGCATCTAACCTCCTTAGCTTCGGTAATCTATCAACAAGGTTCGCTTACACCTCTCGACAGTCGGACGGCGACTTCGATTTTCACTATACAGTCGAGCCGCGAAATAAAGTCTATGAAGGGACCCGCATCAACAACTTTACAGATTCATATAACTACTTCGGCGCAGGCATTTATCAGTTTGCTCCCCAATCCACATTGAAGCTTTCAGGTCAGGTGTTCAGAGCGAAAAAAGGCCTACCGGACCGGGCCTCGAAACAGAACCCCTATGCTTTCGCCGAAGACAGGCGGAAGCTTATTACGGCGCGGTACGAACTTGAACTGACCCAAAAAATTCGCTGGGAAGCGCAGATGGGGTTTTCACGGTTTGAACAATACTTCTGGGATTTGGCTAACGGATCAGCGGCAAATCGCTTCGAGAGTCGACACACTGATGATATTTTCACAATTCAATTTGCCAATGTGTCCCATCCCTGGAAAAGTAACGAAACGCGCTTTGGTCTGCAAGTTTCGCGAGACATCCTGTACCATACCGACTACCTGCGACCGCAATTGAGCATGGGCAAAGCGGTGCGTGACGACTACGCCGCTTTTATAATCAGTAAGCAACGTACCGGATTGCCCACCCTTGCCTTTTTTAACAATGCTTCAGTGGATTTTGCTCTGCGCTTTGACAAAGCCAACACCGACAAGGACTCAACTTCCTGGCAGGATCCGGGCAAATCGCATTCGGTCGAGCAGTGGTCACCCAAGGTCGGCGCCACATTATCGAAAGGCGAGAAGGTTTCGCTGATTCTTCGTGCCAACTATGGCAAATCGTATCGACTCCCTTCGATCAACGCCCTGTTCTGGAAAGGTGATGTACGCTCGCGCGGTAACCCGAATCTGAGACCGGAAAGAGCCGAACACTCGGAGGGAGGAATAGAACTTGCCGGTTCAATTGGAGTGCTCACTTTCAGCGGGAGCATGACCTATTTCCACTCTTATGTGAGCGACCTGGTGGTGTGGCAAGCGGGCTATGGGGGTGTATGGAGTCCAGTAAACCTCGAATCAGCGCTCATTACAGGGCATGAAGAATACGTTGCTCTTGCTTTCTTCGACGAAGCGATAGAAATACAGTATCAAAACACAATTACCACTGCCCAAAACAAAGTCCCCGGCCACAATTCCTACAACAAGAAGCTCACCTTCACCCCTCATTACATCACCGGCGTAACGGCGTGGCTGAAGCATCGGTTTTGGCAGTGCCTCTTTTACGCTTCGTACGCCGTTAGGATGGTGGACAGACGATATGCCCTTCCGAGCAATACAAAGTGGTATGACGCCTACCGCATCGACGATCTTGGTCTCGGCCTCAAAGTGGGTCTCTCAAAGTGGTGGCGTTTAGCTCTCGATTTCAAGGTCTACAATCTAAATGATGAAGATTACGTCCTTCTGACCCACTACCCGATGCCCGGTAGCGAATGGGACATCGGCGTGCGACTATCCTACGGGGTGGAGGAGATAGGTAGTGGTAAGAAACGATAGCTCCTTTGCAAGTGAGCCTTTACCAAGTGAACAACATGTCAACAATCAATGAAGAAAAGGATTAAACCATGTTTCGTGTTATGTTAAAAGCTCTGGTGCTTGTCCTGCTAAGTGCCACAATGAGTTCAGCAGTCGACGATATTGCGTATGTCATCAACACTGTCGGTGAAACCCTGTCAAAGATAAACCTGACTACAGGAGTTATCACTAACGACATACTTCCCCTTGGGTCGGACATCCTGAGCTATCCCGACCAGATTGTCGTGAGGGATACACTGGCGTATGTCATTGCATCTGGGACTGATGAGATTCAAATCATCAATTTGAATACGGAAACCACCGTTGATTTCATCAACACCGGCCCTGGTTCCAACCCTTTCTGGATGGCCTTTCTGAATGACAGGTATTGTTACGTCACAAACATGATGAACAACAGCGTAGCCAAAGTGGATGTCATTAATAGAACAGTTGTTAGTGAAGATTCCGTCGGTCTCAGCCCGGAGGGGATTATCATTGCCGATTTCAAGGCTTACATCGCTATAACTGCGTTTGATTTTAATGATTATACCTACGGGCAAGGGAAAGTGGTCGTCTATGATACGCAGGGCGATACCGTGCTGTATGAGATGAATGTCGGCAAAAATCCGCAATATCTGGCGCGGGATATGTCCGGACGGATACATGTCGTCTGTACCGGCGATTACTGGTCGGCGTTCGGCATGATATATGTCATCGATCCTGGCGCTGATACGATCCTCGACAGCTTCTCGATTGGTGGGTCACCTGGCCAGTTGACAATAGCTCCGGACGACATTGCCTATCTTGCAGCCGGTGGCTGGGTTACGGACGGCTACATATATACCTACAATGCCGCCACCTTTGAGGTATTCCATGACGTCGCCAATCCTATCGTTGTTGACTCAGGTTGTGCAATGGTTGTCGCCTACCAGGACTCGACTGTCTATGAGGGCAATTTCAAGGATTATATTGTTCAGATGGACTCAGCCGGGACTCAGCTTGCAAGTTATGCCGTCGGCGATGGGCCTATTCACCTTGATTTCAACTACCAGCCGGGTGACTTTGACGGCGATTTTGCTGTAGGCATAGCCGATCTCACAGCTTTGGTCGACTGGATGTTCAGGGGTGGTTTGCCTCCTCGCTATCCCTTCTGGCGGGGCAACATGGATGGCAGCTACCGGTATAACGTCGCGGACCTTACATACCTGGTAGCGTACCTTTTTC
>CAZYRH010000180.1:0-4222 GCA_964650395.1 uncultured Ignavibacteriales bacterium | reverse complement strand
GGGCGTCTCAGGAGACAATCGTTGACACTGTCTATTCCGACTGCCCATACATAACACGGGTGTACAACTCGCGAGCTAGCGAGGTGAGAGGGCCATCTGTACCTTTTGTTGAGCTGGATACGAACACTTACGAGAAGAAGCTGTGGATTGGTGAGAAGAGGTTGCTTTCCCAGCCCATCAAAAGTAAATACGGTCGAGTCGTAGCATATGACTCTGTTGTCTACGTAGCCTATTCAGTCCGAGATGGATCATGGTACTTATACAGTACGTTATCCAAGACGCATGGTCGCTTCTGGACCCCTCCCTATTTCGTTCAAGAAACGGGCATGACCGCAGGCAGTCGTCTCCTCGTCTCGGATTCAAAGGTACTTGTAGCGTACGCGGCGACGTTTAGTGATAGTTTTATGTGGGAACTGCTATTGCGAAGATCCGATTCAAGTTTCGCTTTGCTCAGCGATTCGATCATCGTAGATACGACTAATTCTCCCTCTGAAGCTGTATTTGGACCGAGCTTGGTTTGGTGGAATGATACTCTGTTCTTATCATATCTTTACAACGACGATGTCAACTATTTCAGATTCAGTAAGTCCGGCGATCAGGGAGATACGTGGATGCCAATCAGTGGAGATGTCATCACCGTGGCCGGTATCCCGCATTTCCTCCTTCTCACGGACACGCTGCTCTCTGAGGTATGTCGCTCCGGCAGTTTTGAGGTGCGAATCCATAGAAGCTTTGACGGTGGGCTCACTTGGCCAGAGGAAACTTACCTTTCTAATGTGGATGAATATTCCAGCCAACTACCAGCTGCCAGCACTGATGGAATCTCTGATATTCACGTTGTCTGGTATGATCATGATGGTGCTCCAACTGGATGGGGAGGGTACGTCTTCTACCGCCGCACTTTAGACAACGGACAAACCTGGGAAGATATTAGAGCTCTTTCAACAGAGGGATATGCCGAGCGAGTGGATATTTGGTCAGACACCAACAGAGTCTACGCTGTCTGGAATGACAGCCGATTTGGTTCACCTGACTTTGCAATATATTTGAGGTACTCGCATGACCGCGGCCAGAGCTGGTCTCCTGAGATCATGGTGGTCGACAGCACTGATCCAGCATGGGACCCTGACGTATATGCGTGGGAGGACTTTTTCTATCTTGTTTGGCATGAACAACATCCACCGGAGAACATCTGGGGAGTTTATTACAAGTTTGGCGCGTGGTACGTACCAGGAGACGTTGACTATTCGGGTGAGGTCAACGTAGCTGATCTTACGTGTCTGGTAGATTATTTATTCAGAGGAGGGAACGAGCCGTTTGTACCCGACGCGGCTGAGATGAATGGCCAAGAGGGGATCAACATCGCTGATCTGACCTACCTTGTAGACTACCTCTTTCGCGGTGGCCCGCCGCCAGTCGGGGGGGAAACAGGGTTGTGATACCAAGTTGCTATCAAGTGTAGAGCATAACCCGCAAAGATGGTCATTCCCGCACAAGGGCGTGTTGAAAAACATAGAAAGCGTCATAGCGAGGAGCGAAGCGACGTGGCTATCTCGTTGTCATTCAATAGCTGAGATTGCTTCGCTGTCGCTCGCAAAGACGAGAATGGGACTTTTTCAACAAGCCCACAAGGGAGAATCCAGCAAATCCTTAGATTACTGCTTTCGCAGGAATGGCGGGCAAGGTATTTGAAGTTTAATCTCTGACGTAAAATTGGTATGAAAGCGTAAGGAATTCAACTCGCCACTTTGGGCTTTTCTCTTTCGTTTAGAATTCCATTGAGCCTAACTGTCCTTATAACCCCCAAGGAGACTGATGAAAAGTCCGGCGTCCTACAACATTCCCCGTTGTCACATTTCGTTGAGAATGTACTTCATTGGGTTGAGACACTGTCCGTTTCGGATCACCTCGTAATGGAGATGCGGGCCGGTAGAATATCCGGTTGAACCCATCAATCCGATGACATCCCCTCGCTTGACTGTCTGACCCCGCTTAACTTCAATCTTTGATAAATGGGCATACCGGGTCCGGAAACCATAGCCGTGGTCGAGTGCGATCGTTTTCCCCATATCGCTGTTTCTTCTTACGCTCACTACTCGTCCGTCAGCGGTAGCGACAATAGGCGTGCCACGATGATTGGCTATGTCAATGCCTCGGTGCATCTGCTTGTAACCGGTAAATGGATCGTATTTCATCCCAAAGCCGCGAGAAATCCACCCCTTAGTAGGCCAGATAGAAGGAGTATGGTAAAGACGATCCTTCAGCTCGAAAAGAGAGTCCTCAACCTCCGCATACTTCTGTAGCTCGAATTCCGAGAGTTTCAGTAAACGATCGACCTCTTCCTCTGTAACATAGGCAACCGTTTCAGCCTCCGACATCGAGCCCAGCGCCGAAGGAACCGGCCCGCCGACACCAAGTTGCCGTTGTTGAGGTTCGATTGCCGGCAGATCAAAAAGAGAACGGAGATGGATTTCTTTATCTACCAGATCATCGTAGCGACTTTCCACTTCCGCCATAGACCAGCGCAATCGCTCGTACTTGTCCATGAGCTGATTGTTTTCAGCCCGAAGACTTGCCAACTCCTTTTGATCAACTTTGTCACTGAAAAACTCAGCCGAGAAAAAGAAGCTGAGAAACAACAGAAGAATAACAGCACCTACGCTTAGATATATGAAGGCCAGAGGTACCCTTAGCTGCTTGAGCATTCCCATGGAATTGGGAATCAACATCAAAGTCAGCTTATTCTTCCACATCGCTCAACATCCCGAAAAACACCTCAAAATCGATAAAAACCGGCTATTGCCAACGCAAAAGTACAAATCGAGCAGAGAAGGTAGTACCAGCCTACCTGACTGTCAAGAAAAAACTGGTCCGAGTTATTTGATCAGGATGTACTCATTTTTCAGAACTTTGTCGACAACTATTGCCAGTTTCTCCGACTGCAGGTTCTGCAGACTATAGAGGTGCCAGTAAGTTTTCTTTGGCAACCCGAATCTGCCACGCCTTCTTTTCTTTGATGCCATTGTCCTGCCTTTCGGATGGCCTTTCCACCCACCCAAAAGATGTAGGACTCAGGCCTTACAAGTACTATCGGGCGGAGAGAGAAAGGATATTAGCCTTTTTTACTAGAGAACCTGCATGCAGCGTGCCCGCAGAATCTTTTGATCAAGAACAGGGTGACCTAACTAAGTTGTTGGTAGCCTTAATAATAACATTGCCTGCGTATGCTCTATATCCTTTGCTCTCAGCGTTACTGTAGGCTCAGCCCCATATTCAATCCGCAGGATTCAATACTTCGAGAAATCTGTGACTTATAGAGAAATCACCGTCCTATTGATAGAGTGTAGGGGTCTTTTGTATTCACGGCGGATGATTGACATGCGTATATATAAGGATTACTTTCAGTGGGGAAAAACTAAGGAGAAATAGATGACCAACCTTTCTGGTAAAATTGCGCTGATCACCGGCGCTTCCTCAGGTATTGGTGAGGCTTGCGCCCGGAAATTCGCCGAACGAGGTACTAAGCTTATTCTTGCCGCCAGGCGGCTTCAAAGGCTTCAGAAACTTGCTGCTGAACTTGCTGCTGAAACGCACCTGATACAACTCGATGTTCGGGATCAGAAAGCAGTAGAGAAAACCATCCACAACCTGCCATCAGACTGGGAAGCGATCGACCTTCTGGTGAACAATGCCGGGCTAAGCAGAGGGATTGACAAACTCCACGAAGGGAAAATCGACGACTGGGAAGAGATGATCGATACCAATGTCAAAGGGCTTCTCTACGTCAGCCGGGCGGTCATTCCCGAGATGGTGGCCCGCGGCCGAGGCCATATCATCAATATCGGTTCGATTGCCGGACATGAGGTCTATCCCGGCGGCAACGTCTACTGCGCTACGAAGCATGCTGTCGATGCCCTCACCAAGGGGATGCGGATCGATCTGGCTGATACCCCGATACGGGTCTCGACGGTTGATCCCGGTTTGGTCGAGACGGAGTTTTCACAGGTGCGGTTTCACGGGGACAAAGAAAGAGCCAAAACCGTATACCAGGGCTATACGCCACTGACTGGAGACGATATTGCTGAGGCAGTTGTCTGGATCGCTGACCGTCCTGAACACGTCCAGATTGCCGAGATAATCATCTTCCCTACGGCTCAGGCCTCTACCATGGTGGTGCATAAAGAGATGTAGAGTTATCAACTTGAGAGCTGATTGCGGTCAG
>CAZYRH010000179.1:0-4225 GCA_964650395.1 uncultured Ignavibacteriales bacterium | reverse complement strand
ACCGGCGGAAGAGGTTGAGGATGATGGTCAACAGGATTGAGATCACGAGCATTGTCACGATGGGAACGTAGAGGGTAAAGTTGCCTTTCCTGTAGACGATGTCACCGGGTAGTTTACCCAAAAATGGGATGCGGTCGGCAAAGATTAGCAGGATGCCGACCACGACCAACAGTCCTCCCAAGAGCACTAACAGCTTTCCAAGCTGGGGTAACATGTTTAGTTCATCAGACAACGGTGTTAAGTTTTAAACATCGTCAGCCGGTCGATCCAGATCTGCACTAGAGCCTTTTGTTCAGGCGTCAGGTCGTCAGGGAGGGGTTTGCCTTTCAGGTAGGCTTCTAAGGCGTCGAGGGCAGCGCGGGTGTCACCCACAGTTAGAATCTCCCCGGTTTCCTCTTTCAGTTTATCTCGGAACTTGATCGTTTCCGAAATCAACATAGCCACTGAGCCGGTTGGATCAGCCCGGCTTCCAAGCACCTGTTCGCCGAGTGATTGCATCAACAGCCTTAACTCGTCCTCCAACATACTAAAACATTCTCTCCTGTGTTGAATCGCCCGGCAGTTTCATCCCAATATGCCGAGCCGCCTCCGGAGAGGCCACCCGTCCGCGTTTGGTGCGTTGAACAAAACCGATCTTTAACAAGTATGGTTCAACCATATCAACCAGCGTGTCAATTTCTTCGCTAAGCGTGGCGCCCAGTGCTTCAATTCCCACCGGCCCACCATGGTAGTACTCGATAATAACGCCTAACAATTTCCGGTCGAGATTGTCCAACCCTAATGAATCAACGCCCTCGGCATTAAGGCCCCTGACGGCGATTTCTTTTGTGATGTCCCCATCTGCTTTGACATCGGCGTAGTCACGCACCCGCCTGAGCAGACGATTGGCAATGCGCGGTGTCCCGCGTGAACGCATAGAAATAGTCTCGGCTGCCTCCGTGTCAATTTTCGTCTCCAGAAGCCGGGCCGAGCGGAGAACAATGTCCTGCAGCTCCTCTGGGGGGTAGAAGTCGATGTGATAATACAAACCAAACCGATCCCTGAGCGGGGCCGATAGAAGACCGGCGCGGGTGGTGGCACCGATGAGCGTGAAATGTTTAAGCGGGACGTTTATCACTTTCGCAAAGGCTCCCTTGTCCACGACGAAGTCAACCTTGAAATCCTCCATGGCCGGATAGATAAATTCTTCTATCACCGGAGAGAGGCGGTGGATTTCATCGATAAAAAGGATATCCCGCTCCTTGAGGTTAGTTAGGATACCCATCAAATCGCCAGTGCGCTGAAGGGCCGGCCCCGAGGTGGCGACAATCTTCGAGTCCATTTCACTGGCAATAATGTGAGCCAGGGTAGTTTTGCCAAGGCCGGGTGGGCCGTAAAAGAGAATGTGCTCGACCGCTTCCCCGCGCCCCTGAGCGGCATTCATGGTTACTTTAAGTTTCTCGCGCAGCTCTGTCTGGCCTATGTAGTCAGTCAGTCGTTTCGGACGCAGGGAAAGGTGGAGCGTATCCTCTTCGGCGTCCAAAGCAGAACTGGAAACAATTCTCTCACGGGTCATGAGGGGGACTCGTCACTTTCATTCTCTTACGTGGTTTTCTCAACTTGGCTGAGCTTTCTGCTCATTTTTAAATATAACAGCTATCAATTGTTCCGCAGAGTCAATTTTCGGGTGGGTCCTCAATGCTTTTTGGATCATTACCTCGGCTTCCCGCCGGCTGTACTGCAACTGCTGAAGAACCTCAACAGCTTCAGACTCAAAGGGGACCGCAAATCGCTCTTTCACAGCCAGCGGCTCCGCCTTCTTAGAAAGCGCAAACTTGGCGGTCTTACCGTGAAGCTCGGCAATGATCTTCTCGGCCAGCCGTCCGCCGATACCCGGCAAACGGCTCAATGTTCCGGCATCCTTCGTCTCTATGGCAACGGCGATCTCCTTGATGGGTAAAATGAGCGACTTCAGCGCTTTTTTTACCCCCAATCCCGGTACCCGTGTGAAAAGGGAGAAAAACTCCCGGTCAAACGGGTCGGTAAAACCGACCAGTTTTGGGTAATGACTGGACTTCTTATCACCCGCCTCAATGAAGTAAACTGTCTCAAAGGTTATTTCCGCGCCAATGGCGCCGTTCTCCTTCAGCCGCCCTGCCAGAGCTGAGGGGACCATGATTTCATAAAATAGACCTGAGTTTTCCACAAGCGCATAGTGGTCCGTGATAAGGCTGAGCTTTCCCTTGATTCGACCGATCATGCCTGCACCACCAGGTTGTGCGCTGCCGCGCGATGGTGACACAAGGCCACCGCCAGGGCATCGGCTGTATCGGGCGGTTCGGGAACCATGGTAAGGCCCAGAGTCGACTTTATCATCAACTGCATCTGCTGTTTTGAGGCCCGGCCATTGCCGGTCAGCGACTTTTTTATACGAGTGGAGGCATAGGAAAACACGGGGATTCCCGCTTCCGCTGCCTTAAGAAAGACTATACCCCGGGCGTGCCCCATTATTATAGCCGTCTTGGGGTGTCCGTAGTGCGAGTACAATTCCTCTACGGCAATGGCTTCGGGGCGAAATTGAGAGATGATCCCTGTCACCTCTTCAGAGATATGGAACAGCTTATCCGCCATAGAACTCTGTCGGTTTGTCCGCACTACACCCGCTTCGACGACTGTTATATACTCTTGCTGTCCATCAAGAATGCCGTAGCCGGTGATACTGAGACCCGGGTCTATCCCAAGAATCCGCATAACAGTTATAAATATGCCGGTTGGACTGCGAATATCAACATAAAAGTGCCGTTGCTATGTTCATGACTTAACAGGAATGCCCTCAAAAGCTCGTCTCTCCCGGATCGAACACGATACTGTCTGAATAGGGTCAGGATTGTTGGCTGCATCGGTTGCACTGTCGTACCTTTTTGTTTATATTCGGATTCTCGAAAGCTTAGGATGTTGAAATTGAGCGAGTTTACTCACGTCAAAGCTGATATCGTACCGTACACGGCAGAGTACTCAAGGGTAGTCCTCTCCTGGATCGATTCCAAACAGACCTATCACAATGTCTGTCGGGCAACCGACTTTCCACCGCCTGATGATCTGGTTGATAGCTGGCAAAGAAAGGGTGTCTTCGCCTACCTTCTTTTCGCGTCAGGCAAACCGGTGGCTTATGGCGAACTCTGGGATAAACCTCTGGACATGGCGATTGAAATCGCTCATTTGATTGTCGAATCTTACAAACGCTCCCACGGGTATGGAACAAAAATGCTGGAGTTGCTCTATCAACGGGCGGCGGAACGGCCAAATGTGGTCAAAGTGATTCTAAATCTTTTCAGCGGTGATGAAATCGCTCTTGGGTGTTATCTGAAGGCCGGTTTTGAGTTGGTTGGCACAACTAACTACTCAGCCGGACTTAGGATGATTCGGATGGCGAAATAATCAAGAAAGTAGTAGTGTGATGTCCCAGAAATACATGCTAATAAAAAAAGCAGCAAATTAAATCGTGGCATGGGCATCTTGCCCATGATTCACGGGCATGATGCCCGTGCTACTGCAAAAGAATATGTGAACATATATTTGGGATGCAACAGTAGGCAATACTTACAGAAAAAGGGAAGGAATAAAAACAGCCGCTGATTGGTAAGAAAATGAAGCTAATAATAAAGTTGATACATTTTCTAATAAAGGGTTAAACGATGAATGAGTACAAGAATCTCCTGGTTGAGCAAAAGGATGCTATTCTGATTGTCAAGATCAATCGCGAACAAGCTCTAAATGCGCTCAACAATGAAACAGTCGCTGAATTGCAACAGATGTTCAGTCGTTACTGGTCTGACGATGCGATTAGATGTGTTATTATCACCGGCGCCGGGGGAAAGGCATTTGTGGCCGGGGCAGATATTACGGAACTGGCCGATCTTGATGTCCGCACCGGCACTGAGTTATCCGCGCTGGGGCAATACCTGATGAAAACAATTCAGAACTTCCCCAAACCGGTCATCGCCGCGGTTAATGGTTTTGCCCTTGGCGGCGGGTGTGAACTGGCTCTGGCTTGTGACATCCGCCTGGCCTCGGAGAAGGCCAGGTTCGGTCAGCCAGAGGTGAATCTTGGCATCATCCCCGGCTACGGCGGGACCCAGCGTTTACCGCGACTGGTGGGACGGGGCAAAGCGATGCAAATGATTCTCACAGGCGGAATGATCGATGCCCAGGAGGCACATCGTATCGGGCTGGTTGACGAAGTCTA
>CAZYRH010000178.1:0-4231 GCA_964650395.1 uncultured Ignavibacteriales bacterium | reverse complement strand
GAGGTGTCGCAGACCATTCCCTTAACGCCGCGCATCCCGCCGATCGCCTGCGCCACGGAGACCTGAGAAATCACTGTGTCGCCGTGCTGCTTAATGAGAGAAGTGCGTTCCTCACGCAGCTTGGGAAGAAGGTCGGCCAGTTTTTCCTTCAGTGTTTTGGCCATGTAGTGCTCCTTTGATCTAATTGTTTGTTATCAGCGAACTTCTTTAATTCATTTTCAATGTGAATCATTTCACATTCGTGCTTAAGGGTAAAACTTGGAGAGTAAATTGTCAAGAGGGTGGGGGGGAAAAAGGGCTGGGCTACCTTACATTTTAAAGATCTTCCCTGGATTCAGGATGTTGTCAGGGTCGAAGAGTTGTTTGAGGCGCTTCATATAATCCAGAGTGGTGGGGTCGAATTCGAGATGGAGATAGTTGCTTTTGGCCAGGCCGATGCCGTGCTCACCGGTGAGTGTACCGCCCAATTCGATTACTTTCTTCAGCACAGTTTCAATGCCCTGATCGATCATGCGCAGTTCTTCATCAGTGCCGGTCATCGAGAGAAAACTGATATGAATGTTGCCGTCACCGGCATGGCCGAAAGTGTTGATACGCAGGGGGCTGATGCGGTTTATTTCCGCCACTAAGTCGACCAAAGCCGGAATCTGCGAATTAGGCACGGCGACGTCTTCAGAAATCTTAGCTTTGGCCATCGCCTTGACAGCATTTGAGACATTGCGGCGGATTTTCCAAAGGCTATCCGCTTTGGCCGGGTCGCTCTCAACTCGCGTGAAAGAACATTTGTTCTTCTCACAGAAGGCGCGAATAGAGACGGTTTGCTTATCCACGTCTTCGCCAGATGTCTCAAAAAGCAGGACAGCCACGCCTTTTTCGAGCAACTCACTCTTCTCGTACTGAATGGAACACTCCACCGCGTCGGCATCTACGAATTCCATGACGGTGGGAATGATTCCAGCGCCGGTGATATCGGTTACGGTCTGGGCGGCATCGCGGACGTTCTCAAAACCGGCCAGAATAGTAGCGCCGACCGAGGGTGTTTCGATAAGCCTGACGGTGATTTCGGTAATGACCGCAAGCGTTCCCTCTGAGCCGATAAGGACATCTCCCAACAAAAACCCCTGATTCTTATTATAGACACCGGTCTTGAGCATCTCACCGTCGACAGTGATGGCTCTCAGACCCAGGATGTAGTCTTTGGTGACTCCAAACCTTAGGCAGCGCAGTCCACCGGCGCACTCAGCCACGTTACCGCCGAGAGTAGATTCGTCGTAGCTGGCGGGATCGGGGGGATAGGTCAGCCCGAATTTTTCCGCGGCATCCTTGAGATCCTTGGTGATGACGCCCGGACCACAAGCAGCTCTTTTTTGAGAACGGTCGATTTTCAAATGGCTTATTTTCTCTGTCGACAACACCAAGCCACCCTCAACCGGCACGCAGCCGCCGGACAAACCGGTGCCTGCCCCACGAGGGATAATCGGAATTCTGTGCTTACTACAAAAGTTAATAATAGCGATGACATCGCCTTCGGATTGAGCGAGAACAATTGCCAGGGGAGTGACTTTCTTTTCGGTAGCGTCGCGGAAGTAGTCCTCCTGACCGGTGAGCTCTGTTATCAACGTTTCGGGCTGTATTAACAGGGAGGATAACTCGGTAAGGTCTACCTTGCTCATGCCTTAAGAATGGCAAAGCACAGCAGCGCTGTCAAGTGGGTTTGACTAATCCTGCATTGTTCACAAACCTTGGTTCACTCATCTCCTTTATTGCGTCAGCTTATCCATCTCCGCTACTTGCTCGGCGAACATCTTGAGGGTGGCATTAATAGGGTCGGGGGTCGTCATATCGATGTCACAGATTTTCAAAAGCTCGATTGGGTAATCGCTGCCGCCGGCAGAAAGCATTTTGAGATAGCGGTCGACAATCCCTTGCTCACCGGCCAGTATCTTGCTCAGAATCGCCTGGGCAGCGGCGTATGACGTAGCGTACTGATAGACGTAGAACGTCATATAAAAGTGCGGAATGCGACTCCACTTGAGAGGTGCGAATTCATCTACCTTAAACTCTGAACCGAAATACTTGGCACTCAAATCGCCCCAGAGCTTGGTCATTATATCCGGCGAGAGGGCGCCTTCTTTCTCAATCTCTTCGTGGATTGCCAGCTCAAACCGGGCATACATCACCTGATTAAAAAACGTTCCGACAGTCATGTCGATATACCTATTGAGCAGGTACAATTTCTCTTGTTTGTCTGTCGCTCGCTGCAACAAATAGTGAATAAGCAACCCCTCGTTGAGAGTTGAGGCTACCTCGGCCACAAAAATTGAATACTGCGCCTTGGAGTACGGCTGAGTCGAGTTGGACAAATAGCTGTGTAGGGCGTGCCCCATCTCGTGGGCGAGTGTGAACATGTTGTCAATCGTGTCATTGTAGTTCATCAGCACAAAGGGGTGGACGGAATAGCTTCCCCAGTTGTAAGCCCCGCTGCCCTTGCCCTCGGTCTCAAAGACATCCACCCATCGGGTATCGAACCCCTTCTGCATGATTTCACCATATTTACTACCCAGAAGTTTAATGGCCTGAAAGATTTTCCCCACCGCTACATCATATTTCACTTCATAATCGCTTTCGGGGAAAAGAGGGCAGACCATGTCGTACGGTTTAATCTCCTCCAGCTTCAGAATGCGCTTGCGCAGAGTAGTATATCTGTGCAGGGCCTCGAGATTGGCCTCGGTAGTGTCAAGCAGGGAACGATACACCGAAATTGGGATGTTGTCTTTGTATAATGCGTTGTGCAGACAGCTCTCAAAATGCCGCGCCCGCGAATAAAAAACATCGCTGTTTACAGAGGTCGACAAGGCGGCGCCCAGGGTGTTCACGTGGTCTTGGTAGGCTGAATAGAAGGCCTGATGCGCATCGCGGCGAACGCGACGGTCGGAGGACTCAAGAAACTTGGCATAACGCTGCTTGGTTAAGGTGACTTCGTTATCGTTCTCGTCTTTGATTGATGGGTACTTCAAATCGGCATCGTCGAGCATAGTGAAGATGCTATCCGGCCCTCGGGCTATCATTGATGATTGAGCCAGCAACTCTTCAACTTCCTGAGAGCGGATGTGAGCTTTGGATCGGATCAACTCCCTGATATAGAAATCATACACGTCGGTTTTGGGGAACTGCTCAGCCATCTGCTGAAGCTTTGTCTGTTCAATCTTCAAAAGCTCCGGTTCAAAGTAGGCAAAGGCTGCTGTTGCCTGCATAGAGAGCATTGCCGCTCGGTCAGTCATAGCCTTGTATTTGGAAACGCGGTTGTCAAGGTCCTGGCTCAGGCGAGCGTACTGGTAAAGCCTAGACGTAGTCAGCAGCAACTCGCTTCTGGTCTCCAGGCAGTCGTACAGAAGCTTGGCGGAGGTATCTAATTTTCCGGCGAACTTTTTTTTGCCCTTTTTAATGAGGGCCTGGACCTTCTTAAAGTCTGCCTCCCAGTCTTCTTCCGACTTGTAGATATCCCATAAGTTCCATTTGTACTTGTCTTCAATGTCATCCCGCGTGGGGATAGCCTTGGGTTTTGCTTCTGTTGTAGTAGCCATAGCTTTCCTTTCAGTGGTTGCCGGATTTTGAATGCGCTAATATGAAGCAGAAGACAGCGAAAAGCAAGAGTAGTAGTGAGTAAGAGAGAGTTTCGTGGGCGGTTCGCCAAAGGCGAGTCCATATCTGTGCCTTTCTCAGCTAAATTTTCCAAATGTTAACACGACGCCAAACCCGCACACACCCGCAAAGTGGCAAAAAAAGCAGGATTTCCCCGTTGACCTTTCACTCCGAATTTGTTATACTTACAGTGTAGAAGATCGAACGCAGTTTACACGCCTGGCTGACACAACGGAGGAAAGCCATGAAAAATGTCACTGTTATCCCAACTTTTCTCGCCATTGCAGTTCTATCTCTGGGTTCAGCGGCAGTCGCTGACAGCCCAACGACAAAGGCCACAGTAATTACCGGCCTGGCCTCGATGCCTTTGGCCTTCACAGAGAATCAGGGCCAGTGGGATGAGCAAGTCCTCTTCCGGGCCAACGCCGGTGGCGCCACGATGTGGTTCACCAAAGACGGAGCCTACTACCAGTTCACGCGGCGGGTATCCAATACAAATGGAGAGAACCCACCCCAAGGGGTGGGCCACCCCGTCGGTACAGACCGGGCAGATAGGTAACAGAATAGACCGGGGACATAGGTAACAGGT
>CAZYRH010000177.1:0-4251 GCA_964650395.1 uncultured Ignavibacteriales bacterium | reverse complement strand
ACTAGTCTTGATTCGGCCTCCAATTCGTATGGCTACTTCAGTGGTTGCTTGCTGGGAGGGAATCAACGGCTAAAACAGTGTGTAAATGAATGGGGCCAACGCAGAACCTTCAGCCAAAATCAGCAGGGTGCCTAACAGCACCATGAAGGTCACGATTGGTGCCAGCCACCATTTCTTTCTGATTCTAAGAAACTGCCATAGTTCAACTAGCATCGACAGTTTAGACATGTTTCTCTCTCCGTGTATTCGGGGCGTACCGCTTCTCCGATAATGACACCGCCGCTAGGCGTGCGATATCAGATCGGCTACCATTACTGTGATCTCCCAATGTCATAACATCTCAGTGTCGCTTAGAACGGTTTATCCGGGCGGTTGACTGAACCTTCGGGATCAACATGAATCCAGTAACTCGATGCCTCGGGGTCAAACTTCAGGGTCAAAGGGTTCTTGCCTAGGAGCTTCATCACGATCCCGAGTGGAGTTATCATGAAATAAAAGGTGAGGCCCAGCAGCAGACGAGTCATGATCTGGCCCATGTAATGAGCCAGCTTCATCCATGCCCATTCAACCGGGGCCAGAACCCTCGGCAAAGCCAGGCCGGTCACCAGGAAAAATCCCGCTGCGCCAAAAAACCAGGGCCAAAGCTCCTTCTCCCGCCAGAACAACAGCCCGCCGACAACCACCAGCGCAAAAGCCATAACAAGGCTGAACTTGCACAGTTCCCGATTGGTCTTGGTGAATCTTGCCATATCGTAAACTCCTGCCGGCTCGCGGCGTGCCGTCTAACCGACTAATCCAACTCGTAAAGCTCCCGCCAGTCCTTATCTTCTTCAAGTTTGGGCTGTTCCTCCTTGTAGAGGATGATATCTTCCAGCACTAACAGATCCATCTCTGTCCGCATGAAACAGAGGTAGGCATCACGGGGGCTGCAGATGATTGGTTCACCGCGGACATTGAAGGATGTATTGATGACAACTCCGTACCCGGTAATATCCTTGAACTTGGAGATAAGGGCGTGGTACCGGGGATGGTCTCGCCTGTCAACGGTTTGAACCCGGGCTGAGTAGTCCACGTGAGTCACGGCTGGGATGTCACCGCGGGGGACGTTGAGCTTTTCGATGCCGAAAAGCTGCTTCTGCTCGGCTGTCATTTCCCGGCGTCGCTTATGGCACACTGGCGCTACCAGCAGCATGTAAGGCGACTCTCCTTCCATTTCAAAGTACTCACTAACGTCTTCGACCAGCACGGAAGGTGCGAACGGTCGAAAAGACTCTCGATACTTGATTTTCAAGTTCATGGTGGCCTGCATCTTGGGACTTCGGGCATCGCCGATAATACTGCGGGCACCCAAAGCGCGGGGACCGAACTCCATACGACCGCTGAACCATCCGACTACTTGCTCATCAGCGAGGGCCTTAGCCGTTTTCTCCAGCGTTTCCTCACCGTTGAATCTGTGATACGGATACCCTTGCGACTTTAGCCAAGATTCTATTTGGTCGGTATTCCAGGCGGGCCCCAGGTATGAGCCTCCCTGGAGATCGCGACCATCAGTACTTTCGCGGCATGGATTCTTCAGAACCTGGTGCCAGACAAACAGGGCGGCGCCCAAGGCACCACCGGCATCGCCGGCGGCCGGCTGAATCCAGAGTTGATCGAATATATTAGCCCTCAGTATCTTGCCGTTACCAACACAGTTAAGTGCCACACCCCCCGCCAGACAGAGGTTTTTCTCACCCGTTTCAGTTCTAACGTGTCGCGCTATCCTTAGCATAATTTCTTCGGTGATCGCCTGCACCGATGCCGCCAAATCCATTTCTCTTTGCGACAGGTCAGATTCAGGTTTTCGCGGCGGGCCTCCGAACAATTCATGGAAGGCGGAAGAGGTCATGGTCAGTCCTTGGCAGTAGTTGAAGTATTTCATGTTCATTCGGAAACTGCCGTCTTCCTTGAGGTCCATCAGATTATCCAGAATAGTCTGGACAAACCGCGGTTCACCATAGGGGGCCAGTCCCATTACTTTGTATTCACCTGAGTTGACCCGAAAGCCGGTGTAGTAGGTAAAAGCGGTGTACAGCAAACCCAAGCTGTGCGGGAAATTCATCTCGTACTTGAGATCGACTCGCTGACCGCTTCCGATCCCCCAAGAGGCCGTCGCCCATTCGCCCACCCCATCCATTGTTATAAAAGCGGCCCGGTCGAAGGGAGAGGGGAAGAATGCCGAGGCGGCGTGCGACTGATGATGCTCCGGATACATGATAGTTCCGGCAAAGCCGTCGAGGGAACTTTTGATCCGCTCGCCTATCCAGAGCTTTTCCTTCAGCCACAACGGCATGGATTTAAGGAATGACCCGATCCCTCTGGGTGCGAAAGCGAGATAGGTTTCCAAGAGTCGCTCAAATTTTATCCATGGTTTATCATAAAAAGCTACGTAGTCGAGTTGCTCGGGGGGGAGTCCCCCCTCTTTCAGGCAGTACTCAATAGCGCTCCTCGGGAAGCGGTGGTCATGTTTCTTGCGGGAGAACCGTTCTTCTTGGGCTGCAGCCGTGATATGGCCGTCCTGCACGAGGCAAGCAGCACTGTCATGATAAAAAGCTGATAATCCAAGTATATTCATAGTTGTAACTCAGCATGTTGAGCGGAGTTAAGACCCTACCTGATTGGGTACCTGCGGAAATATATCGGTATTTTACTGTTTGTCAACAGCGGTTTCTAAGCATTAGTTGACATTGAACTGGTCGGGGGATTTATTCAGTGATCGCCGGAGGTATTGAAGTGGCTACCATAAAGAAACAACCGTTGGCACCGACAGTTCTGGGCGTTGTTTTCATTTTTATCGGGGTAATTTGCAACGTATGGCTCATGACCGGACTTTTCAGCCCGTATGCCGATTCGAACGCAGTCATTGAGTCATTCTTTTTCAACGCCGTGGTGTGGGCGTTTGATATTGTGATAATCTTGTGTGCGCTCCTGGTGATTCTGCTTCGGTCAAAGCCTTTTATCATCAGTTTCAGTAAGAATGCCCTGCTGGCTGTTACTTCCATGTTCATGGTGTTGCTTGGGTTTGAACTGCTGTTCCCGTATGCCCTCCCTGTTCTGCCCTTGGAGTTGCAGCCTTATGTCAACTATCCGTATCGAGTGCTTTGCCAGAGCTCTAAAGCATCAGTAGTCCCCAAGGACTACATTGCAATCGTGGGTGACTCATATGCGCATGGATACGGAGATTGGTTGATGGCAACAGATCACTGGAGAAATGATCCGTTCAATTCGGCCCACCTTTTGAACCAGCAGTTGGATGTCGACGTGATCAGCTTCGGTAAGAGTGGTGCCAGCAGTATCTCAGGCTTGATAGAACAGCCGGTCACCGGTCTGAAACGACTGCGCCACAGGTTCGACATTGCCGATCCGGCCGTCATCCTCGTCTATTTCTATGAGGGGAATGACCTGCCTGACAACCTTCACGACTTGCACTACCGGAGTCCGAATTACTTCGAATATGCCGGTGTAGATACTCTGGATCGATCAACCTTTATGACATATGTCTCGACCTCCGTGCTCAGCCAGGGGCGCTTCGAAGTTTCCCGTAGCAAGGTCCTCGGGATCAGCTTTATCATGAACCTTGGGTACAATGCTATCGATCGGCTGAGAGGGGCAGATCCGTCGGCAGGAATTGTGCCGGAAACCTGGCCACGCAACCCAAGTTACAACATTGCACGGATTGACGGCAAAGATCATAATCTTCCCGAACGCCTTCAAGGTCCTGCTTGTCAACTATCTGACGAAGAAATATCACTGGCTCTTGGTGTTTTTGACCTGAGCCTTCGATTCCTGAAGCGGGAGTACGCCGATTCGCGCGTCGCCGTTGTGTATATACCATCGGTTGTATCCTGTTACAACTGGGGGGATTCGGTTTCGGTCGAGAATCCCGAGGAGGCCTTCGTGTGGGGGAAGATGGACCCGGATATATTCACCTCAGAGCTGGCCCGCGACAACAGCGATAAGATACTTCAACTGGTGGGCGCCATTTGCTCCGATAATAACGTCGCCTTCATTAACTGCCGTGAACCGATGCGCATCGCTACCAGAAAGGAAGCGATCCACGGCCCGCGAGACTGGAAACATCTCAACTTACGGGGCTATGAGCTACTGGCCCAAAGTGTCAGTCATTTCATTTCAACCAATGGCCTTTTAAAACGGTGAGAACCGACCTTAGCTATGCAGCTGTTCTACGGGCGGGAATACGGGAATACTGGA
>CAZYRH010000176.1:0-4306 GCA_964650395.1 uncultured Ignavibacteriales bacterium | reverse complement strand
CTGACCATACCGGTCGGGACGACCACAGTGTTTAACATGACTTTTAATGCCGGAACGGCAGAATGTCTGGTTGGTTCATACACTCGATGGGATACCACTTTGATGGATGACCCAGCTAGGGCTCTGCTTTTTGCCGATACCAATAATTACGATATACTACCAGGCTTCGACTATCTGCGCGACTCGACGTTGGTACCGGGTTACCTTCCGGGTGATTTCGACGGTGACCAGGCACGCAATATCGCCGACCTGACCTCCCTCGTGGATTTTCTATTCCGCTACGGCCCCCCGCCATGTGTGCTTAACGCCATGGACGTAAATGGTTCCTGCACCGGTCCCAATATAGCTGATCTCACCTATATTGTGGACTACCTGTTCCAGAGCGGACCAGAACCTGTCTGTGGCTGTCTTGGAAAGGGATCGCCGCTTCCCAAGGTCAACCCGGGCATTTCAGTCACCTCTCTTTTCGAGGACGACGTTACGACGGTGCTTGTTTCCAGCCCGATCGAGTTGCGCGGCGTACAGCTTGAGCTCAAGGGTGCCAGAGGAACGACAGTGGCTAATCTGCTTGGTGAGAAGCTTGATCTGGTGTATGGTCAGTGTGACGGAATACTGAGGGTTGGTCTTCTGGATCTTGATGGAGCGGAGGTAATAGCGGCCGGTGAGCACCAGATGGTTTCGATACCGGGCAAATACGAGCTGGTGTCCGCGATCGTATCCGATATAAACCACCACGACTTTATCGTGGCTACTGGGAGTAAGTCATCGGGATTGCCGGTTAGCTACGCTTTACATCAGAACTATCCTAACCCGTTCAATCCGGTAACTATGATAAGTTTCAGCGTGAAGGAGCGCACAGATTACACCCTGACCATTTATAATTTAAATGGCCAGGTAGTGGCTTCTTTCAAGGGTACTGCTGATCGCGGCGTGAAGGCAATCGAGTGGGATGCGTCGCAACATGCCAGCGGTGTTTATCTCTACAAGCTGGAGGCCGGTAACTATACCGAAACTAAGAAGATGATGCTGCTGAAATAAGCGGCTCACGAAGATTAGACAATAGAAATCCCAGCGGCCACCTCTTCTCATCAAGTGGTGGCCGTGTTTTTTATTATTATAATGAAACAAAAGTTGCTGTGGCATATATAGGCAAGTCCGCGTGGGGTATGAGACAGCCTTGAGTCGCCTAACACCACCAAAACCATAGGATAGCAATTATCTCATTCAGGGATTGACACCTCAGGCGCTAAGGTTTATACTGGTTGCCTACCGATAAGTGTATTAGGAGATTGACGGCTTCCGCAGGGAGAATTTGCGGTTGCCAATAGCGTTGGAGACGCCACCGGCAGAAGAGCGCCGGAGAAGGCGTAAGGAGGATATTTGGAAGTACGCACGGACATAAGAAATTTCATCTTGGATAATTTTATGATGGGCCGTGATTCCCAGGAGCTGACAGATTCGGGTTCGCTGTTGGAACTGGGTATTATTGATTCCACGGGCGTATTGGAGTTGGTTGGGTTTCTTGAAGGAAAGTACAGCTTCGAGGTTGAGGACTCAGAACTTGTACCGGAAAACCTCGACTCGGTAGATAACCTGATAAAGTACGTTGGACATAAACGGTCTTAAGAAAAACACCCTGTCATCTTTAAAGGTGCGTAGTGACCTGACTCAACATAGCTGGTTGACTGATGTTGTAGAATAAATGTCGATTTTTTCTCCATCCACCTCAGGTGGATTCTGAATGGAACTCAAACACGAGATTTAAAAAAGGGGCTTCGGGAAGTCCGCCGCGCACGAAATAGCGGGTTTTTTTATCGTTACTTGTGTTTATATTTTAACTACTCCCAATTTATATAGCAGACAATATGAAACTGATTGGTCCTATTCCAACCCGTATACTTGACGCGGGGCCAGGTATTGGGGGAACCTGTCTATGAGAGCCAGGCGAACCAGATAGCAGAAATGGCATTCATCAACGTAGGTATCTTCATGTTTAACATCGTATTCTTTGGCTAAAAGCGCAGGTCCTCCCCTAACCAGAGGTCCGCAGATTGGATGTGAGAGAGCCTGATAGTTCTTAACCAGTTCAGACAGGGGAGTCTCCCACATATTACCCATACTCAACCCTTGACAGAGATGGACATGGCCATACGGATCGATATGAACTCTCTTGGGGTTTTCCAACTCCTCATGAGGGCACGTGGTGAATTCACCCCATGGTCTGGTTGGTAATCCTTCGGTCAATTTCTCGACAGCCCGACCCTTAAACATGGCGCCGCCGCCGATGACCGGCGCGCCTCTTTCTCGCTGGGTATCGGCGCTAGTATTGATCGTAGGTTGCTCGATGCAAATAGTGCTGGCCGGCATCCCCAATCTCTGAGCTGCAGCTAAGGCCAATTTAGCGGTATTGTTTTCTTTGTCGTCATGGTGAAACGAATCATCACTTAGACTGAGATCGGAAATTCCCAATTTATGTAGCGGTTTGAGCCAAAGATCGGCATCTTCAACAGATGTTGCCCAATAGGCATTGGTGACTATTCCGGTTTTGAAGCCCATATCACGAGCGATCTTAACGCCTTCCAGCATCAAGGGATAGAAGAGAAACGGTTCTCCACCCTCAAAATATATTGTTTTTATCGTTTCCATCTTAGCAATTTCGTTAAGGGCCTTTTTCATCTCGTTCAGAGTGAAAGTCCCTTTTGCATTCGGACCACAGAACAGAAAGCAGTGGTCACATTCAAAATTGCAGGTATAGGTTAAAAGAAAATGAACTCCCGACAGCATACCACGCTTCCTTCCCTATTAATATAAATGACGATTTCATATAAAGTCTCCAAGGCCCACGCATTGGCTAAGGTCATATCGCAAAATTCAGGTTCTACATTAGTTATGAAGTCTTGGGTATTCTCTATCGAAAGTTAAGGCGCACTTTCTCTCATAACAAACGCTTTCTTGTTTTGCTGTCTTGTGTATCGCCCACTGGAGGAGAAATCGGTTGCGTGTAATTTGTTACTCCGCTATTATTTCACTATAACCAATTAGCTGGAGGAGTGACTATGGCGTCGTTTATTATGGCTATGACCATCAACCCTAATGCTAAGAAGCTGCATCACGATCTGTCTCATCAGATCAATGAATCTCTTAACGTATTTACAAAAAACAGTGTGAAGGTACTCAATCTCTATGCAACTCTGGGGAGGTATGACCTTTTGGCAGTGTTTGATGCCTTCGATCAAACTAAGGCTTTCAGGGTGGCTGCTGAAATCAACAATAAAGGTATTCTCGAAACCGAAACCTGGCCGGTAATCCCATACGAGGAGTTTTCACAGCTTATCGGCTAGTGGCGAGGAAGGAAATAATTGAAGCCGTAAGGTCAAACTTTTGCCATTATCATAAAAGAGATCATTGGCCCGACTGATGAGTCGATGTGTTCTTGCTGGGAGTGGGTTTCCTGCTGTACGCAAGCTCCGACGGTTTTAACTTCTCAATATCTTACTTGAATGCTTGTAAAGGACTTGCATGGACAAGAGCAGAGCGCGAAAAAGTCACTCCGGCGGAATCGATGGTCGACCCGTGCCCGAATACATGTCACCGAACTTCTCACCCAAATTGGATAACACCTCATCAAACATCCTCAGAAGCGACCGCAAAGGATAATCCTCAGGAACATGGGATTCTTAAGAAACATAGCTGAACATCGCCTGCTGATTATTGTCTATGCCGAGCATCTCTTCACCCTTTCAATGGAGTATTGACAAACTACCCAAAAATACCTTAAAGGGACACAAAATACAGCTAACACAAAGAGTTTTTCAACGGTCTGCTAGGCCAAAAGCTTTGGCAGCAGGATCAAAACCATGAACCGCTATCTTAAAGTCGGCCTTTTGATAGTCGATGACTTGGACAACAAGAAACTGCCCAAGCAGTCGAGAGAGAATCTGTTCGAGATAGTTATGTGAAGATATGAATTTCGCCCCACCATCATGACCTCCAACCGACCGTTGGAAGAATGGGGCAAACTGATCGACGGTGTACTGAAAGATCGGGCTTGTCAAAAGGAAAAAAAACATCATGATAGAGATTCAAAATAGAAAGTCTGGCCGGTTTTAATCCGATCCGTGACATAAATCTACAGATTTTGGTCTTGACAATTGCTCGCAATAATATATTTTATTCAATTATCTTGTGAATTTTGTAACAAGAATGTTAGCATAATTGCATTGGATAGAAGAATAGGTAGTTACTAGAATCAATCAATAAGGAGAGCAACTATGGCAAAGAAAATGGTGGTTTTTTGTGGATCGGA
>CAZYRH010000175.1:0-4318 GCA_964650395.1 uncultured Ignavibacteriales bacterium | reverse complement strand
CCTAAATGCAGGGCAAGTCTGACTTTGGTTGCACCATGTATAAGAATATATTAGCTTCTAAATATGAAGATACTGACCCGCTATATCTTGAAAGAGCACATAGGGCCTTTTCTGTTTGCCTTTTTTACGGTGACCTTTCTTTTGATTATTGACTTTGTTCCCAGAATCGTCAACAGCATTTTGGACAAGGACTTGCCGGTCTCAATCGTTTTCGAGCTGATCGGACTCAACCTGGCCTGGATGATTGCACTTTCGGTACCGATGTCGGTACTGGTAGCAACTCTGATGGCTTTTGGCCGCTTAACCTCCGATTCTGAAGTTACCGCCCTTAAGGCCTCTGGCGTGAATCTGCTGCGGATCATTATTCCCTTACTGGTGGCCGCAGGAGTTATTACGGTGGCTATGATTGAGTTTAACGACAAGATTCTACCCGATCTCAACAAGAGAGCTCGTCTTTTACGTGCTGATATCTCAATCATGCGACCGACTTTGGTGTTTCGGTCCGGTATTTTCATCTCCGAAATACCCGGTTATCTGATTCTCATTGATAAAATAGACCACGCTACCTCACGGATTAAGGGGGTGCGTATTACCGATATCAAGGACCCCAATATTACGCAGATCATTGTGGCCGAATCCGGTTTGCTGGAGATGACAGATAATGGAAAGAATATGCGCTTCACGCTCTACAACGGCGAGATGCACTCACTGGATGCAAAGGACCCCAATAACTACCACAAGATTGATTTTGAAAAACAAGTTGTCAATATCTCCGGCACCGGCTCCGAACTGGTTCGCCACGACACCGACTACCGGACTGACCGCGAAATGCCGATCGCCCAGATGCAGGCGAATGTCAACCGGGCACGGGCAGCTATCACCCCCTTTCGAGAAAGAATAACTCAAGCCCTCACCGCTAAATTCGACTTCCTCTTCTTAGACAGCTTTGCTTATCCTACTGCTGACACTATCAGTGACTCAGCGGCGTTGTCGCTTGTCCAGAATGATGCTGCCGTGTTGAGGCGTCAGGTAACCACAAGTAGACAACAGATCAAGGCTCAGCGGAAAGTGATGAACAAATACACCATTGAAATCTACAAGAAGTATTCGATCCCGGCAGCGTCGCTGGCTTTCATCCTGATCGGCGCACCTTTAGGGGTGCTTTCGAAACGAGGTGGTATGGGGATGGCCATTGCCATTTCGATTCTGCTGTTTACTATTTACTGGGCCTTTCTCATCGGCGGCGAGGACTTGGCCGACCGCGGCCTGGTATCGCCGTTCTGGGCTATGTGGGGCGCTAATATCTTGTTGGGTGGAATCGGCCTATATCTGTTGTATATCGTCGTCACTGAAAAGCTATTTTTTGGTTTTTTCAGAAAGGTAAACCCACGGCCACATGATTAAAAAAATCGACCTGTATTTGTTGAAGTCATTTTTCATCTCCTTAGCAGTAGTCACCGTAGCTGTTGGGCTGACCATCATTGTCATCAATGTAGTGGAAGAACTGCGGGATTTCATTGACCATAACGTTCCCCTAACCAGTATCATTGAATACTACGTTTATTTTGGCGGGTGGGTGATCAAGTCGTTTCTACCGATGTTTGTGCTGCTGGCCACGCTTTTTTCGGTTTCAATACTGGCCCGGCGAAACGAAATTCTGGCGATGACGACCTCCGGGGTGTCCCTCTACCGCATCATTCTCCCGTACCTTGTGACTGCCATAATACTTTCGCTCGGCCACATATACTACAACGAATACCTGTACCCTCCGGCCAACAGAAGACGACTGGAGATAAAGGAATTCACGATTGAGAAAAGATCGAAGCAAGCTCTCAGCCGCGTGTCGAAAATTTACCGTCAGATTAAACCAGGACACTTTTATACCATCGCCAGTTTCAACGTCGATCGTGGAGTAGGCAAAGACCTCAAAGTTTATAAAACCAACGAAAACCGACTTAGCCAGATTACCACAGCTCCTGAGGTGTACTATCGTGACCACCGGTGGATGGCCAAAAACGGGGTCGTTCGTACCTTTCACGATTCCGCCGACGAGTCGTATTCCGAGTTTACTGAGATGACCTTGCTCGATATCAAAGATAAGCCAGAGGATTTCGCCAAACGGATCGGTAAACCGGAGGATATGAGCTACCATGAGCTGAAGGATTACATCGACTTGATGAAGTGCACCGGTGGGCCGTACCTCCGCGAATCGATCGACCTCGACATAAAACTTTCCTACCCCTTGGCTTCTATTATCGTGGTTTTAATAAGCATCCCGTTTGCCTCCAATCCGCGCCGGGGAGGGATAGCTGTTTCCATAGCAGTCGGGTCGCTCATCTCTCTGGTTTACTTTGTCCTTTTCCGAATACTGCAGTCTGCCGGATACAACGAAAAGATTCCCAAAGAAATGGCGGTCTGGGGAGTTAATGGTCTTTTCTTTGTTATCGGGCTGGTAGGGTTGTTGAAAGCGAGGAAATAATGCCGCATTCTGATCATGAAAAAAATCGGAAAGCCTGGAACGAGATGACGGAGGTGCATTTCAAACACCCCGATTACAAGGTAAAAGAACTTCTTGAAGGCCAGTCTACTCTGAAGTCTATTGAGCTTACTGAGGTATGCGATGTCTACGACAAGACGCTGCTGCATTTGATGTGCCAATTCGGACTGGACACCCTTTCCTGGGTGCGGCGAGGAGCAATAGTCACGGGCGTTGACATCTCCGACAAATCCATTGAACGTGCCAACGAACTGAAAGAAAAGGCGGGCTTGCCCGCCGAGTTCGTTCGCAGTGACATCCTGGACCTAGTAGGCAGGATTGGCAACAAGTTCGATATTGTGTTCCAATCATACGGCACTCACTGCTGGATTTTAGATATAGACAAGTGGGCGCAAGTGGTGGCTCACTACCTCAAGCCGGGTGGCATCTTTTATATAATTGACGATCATCCGATCATACAGGTCTTTGAAGTGGAGAACGGATCCTATTTCGGCACGGCGCCGGAGCGATACTTAAACGGACGGGACTATTGCGACCGCTCTTATATCATCAAAAACGAGCTGGTCGAGTGGCAACACACACTGGCGAGCATTGTCAATGCCCTGATAAAAGCCGGGCTGACGATTGAGTTGCTCAATGAGTTTGATAAGAGTTATTACCCTGTCCACGAGGACTGGTATGAAGAAGACGGTTACTGGTATCCGCCAGGCGGCCCGTCAAAGTATCCCCTGATGTTTTCGTTGAAAGCAAGAAAAGGTTGATAGCCACTTTGTAATGCCTGTTAAACGGCATTAAGACCAATTTGCTATCAAAGATCAAGTTTTGAAATTCTGTACTGTCATTCCTGCGAAAGGGCTTGTTGAAAAACACAGCAAGCGTCATAGCGAGTAGTCCGCCTGAGGCGGACTACGTAGCTATCTCTTTGTCATTCAATAGCCGAGATTGCTTCACTGTCGCTCGCAATGAAGAGAACGGGACTTTTTCAATACACCCATCAGGAATGAATAATCCGTATTACGAAAGTATGACACGTAGATGATCTTGCGAGGTCGGTAGGGTTCTCCTTCTATGTCAAGTTCTTTCAACCCCGTCAGAAAATCAAGGTAGATGTCTGAATAACCCAGCTACTTGCTCGGTGTGACTAAATCAGTCACTAATGGATGTTTCCTTTTTCGGCCTCGTCTGAATCCCTTGGCGGCTCCTTCGAAAGAAACCGAAGAAGTCTTCGATAAGAGTGTAAACTACAGGCACCACCACCAGCGTCAACAGAGTCGATGAGATAATTCCCCCGATCGCCGCTCGCGCCATTGGGGCTCGTACCTCAGCACCTGGACCAATACCCAACGCTAGGGGCAGCATGCCGAATACCATGGCGAAAGTCGTCATCAAGATCGGTCTCAGACGAATAGGCCCGGCAGTCAAAATAGCATCGAATCTTGGAATACCTTTTTGCCGTTGTTGTTTCACAAAATCGATCAACAGAATAGCATTCTTGGTCACCAGCCCCATCAGCAGGACAATCCCGATCAAGGAGATCATTGAAAACGACGATCCCAGCAGCGCCAGAATAGCCCCAACCAGTGAAAGCGGCAGGGACAACATGATGGAGAGGGGATCGATAAAAGACTCGTATAAGGAGGCCAAAAGAAGATATATGAAGATGATCGCAAGAAATAGAGCCTTGAAGATGCTGGTGAAGGACTCTCTCATTATCTCAGCCGTGCCGACGGGTAAAATCTTGTAGCCGGGGGGCAGTTTTATCTCGTCGGTCTGCTCCTCTATCAGACCTGTCACCGTTCCTGCAAAAGCCGTAGAAAGGAC
>CAZYRH010000174.1:0-4325 GCA_964650395.1 uncultured Ignavibacteriales bacterium | reverse complement strand
CTAGGTTAATGGTCGGGAATCGAGGCACCGGAAAGTAGGTTATGATGTCACATTGAATGCAACTTGATATCAACAAATTATTGTTTACAAGGTCACGCCCATGACCAAAAATTGTTTCCCGGCGTGTCAACATTACCCGAAACCGGATGCGGAAACGCTCGTAATTAACTATCATGCCTAACGTTTATTTTGTGGCACGGAATTTGTAGGTTTCTCTTAGCATGCAAGGTACGAATACGAAAAGCCCTTTTCAACAACCACGAGAGGGGAGAGGTTTGACGCGTTACATCGTTCCTGTGCTTTTCGTATTGCTGTTCGTTGTAAAGATTTCGTTGGCTGGGGTAATCAAGGGAACAATCTACGATATCGAAACAGGTCAGCCGGTCTCATTTGCTACGGTGCGGGTAGAAGGAACCGGACGGTCGATGATCGCCAATGAAAATGGGCAGTACCGCTTGTACCTCCCCGAAGGTGCCTATCAGTTAAAGTTCAGCCATGTGGCTCACTACTCCCAACAGCTCTCCGTCAGGGCTTTTGACTCCGTTGTCATTCAAGATGTCCATCTTCGCCCCGCCTTGATTCCAGTTGAGGGAATAAAAGTGTATGAACGGGCGTATGACCCCGCGCAGAAGATCATTCGAGAAGCCATTGCCCACAAGGAAGAGATCCTGGCCAAAATCAAGGCCTACAGCTTTGAGGCTTACAGCAAACTGGTCGTTCGCGATACGGCTAAGGATGATTCCAGCGACATTATGGTCATCACTGAAAGCCAGCTTACCTCACACTGGGAGTACCCGCACAAATATAAGGAGATTGTTGTTGCCCGCAGACACTCGTCGAATCTGCAAGGGGCTGAAGTTCTTATCGCAGTTGGCGAGCTGACGAACTTCAATGAGAATCGCCTCGATTTTGGTGAGTTCTCGGTCGTTTCACCAACCGCCAAGGATGCTCTCGACTACTACAATTATTATCTGCTTGACACAGTTTACATTGACAGTCAAATAGTCTTCAGGCTCGAAATTGAACCCAAAGGCGAGACTGACCCTCTGTTTGCAGGCACGATTGATATTGTGGACTCCACCTTTGCAGTTGTGGGAGTTGATCTCGGGTTCAATGAGGCGTTTGATATACCATACGTGGTCAACCCGCGTTACAGTGAGCATTACTCCCAGTTTGAAGACGAGTACTGGATGCCGATTGAGATATCCTTTTCCGGCCTGGTGAAAATTTCCTTCCCCGGAATTCCCATCATGTCGTTTGATTACGTGGTTGCCATGCACAATTTCACGTTCAACACCGCTCATCCCAAAGGCACCTTCGATGAGTACTGGATTGAAGTCGCTGAGGATGTGGACGATGTCGACTCAGCGACTTGGAACGCCAGCCAGCTTATCCCCCTGACAACAGAAGAGATCAGGGGCTACCAGAGAATCGATTCAATTGTGAACGCTCCCAAGCCGCTTTACAAGAAGCTCATTCGTTTGGGGATAGGAGCATTCTATCTTGGCATGGGCGGCAATTACGATTTCTTTCACTTCAACCGAGTCGAAGGACCCTGTCTCGGTGCTGGTGTCAAATTGGGCAAGCTTGTGCCAAATACGAAGCTGCAACTCAAATCGGGCTACGCCTTTTCAGGTAAGTACTGGCAGCATTACTATGGTTTTGTCTACACACTTTCTCAACATCGAAAGCTGACTATTGGAGCCGAATATCATGATGAAATCAGACGTCGTCCGACCGTCATCTCAAGCAGCCAGACCAATCCTACATTTATGGCCATTACCAACAAGACCGATCCCTTCGATTACTATCTTGAAAAAGGGTTTCATTTTTCGTTAACAACTAAGGTAGTCAACCGGACAAAAGTGACAATTGCATATCAGGACTATAATCAGTATTCCGTTTCCAACAATACCGAATACAGTATGTTCAGAGAAACCAAAAAGCATCGCTTAAATCCGGCTATCGTTGACGGGAAGCTTCGCTCAATCTCAGGCAGGTTCGTTTATGATTCACGAGCGCGGTGGAAGAATAAGGGGGAGGAGTGGATTCTTTTCTCCCCAACGTATGCCCTATTTTCCATTGGTGCGGAGGTAGCCTCTCCTGATTTTATCGAAAATGATTTTTATTTTGTACGCTACCATGCCTCGCTGTACCGCAGGCAGCGAATACCGGGGATCGGTGTCAGCAGAATAGGGGTGTACGCCGGCGCTTCGGACAAAACCCTGCCGCCTCAAAAATACTTCACGGTCGACTTCGGAGCCGGCGTTACAGACGGGAAGACATATTTTAAGACTTTAGGAGAGAAAAATTTCAGCGGCAGTCGAGCTCTTACCGTTTATGCCTATCATGACTTCGGTCGCAGACTCTTTCGGAAAAGCAGGTTGCCATTAATCAAAGACATCCCCTTTTCATTGAGCGTCCACGGCGGCGCTTTCTGGACCGACTTCAAAAGTCACACCACTCAACCGGATGACGGCGATGTCCGGTTTGCCCGAAAACCGTACAGTGAAATAGGCTTCGGCCTGGGGAAAATAACGCCGCTAGACTTGAAGGTGTATTTCACCTGGCAATTGTCGGATTATGAGACCAATGGCTTTGCATTCACCATTGGGGGTCAGTGGTAAACGCATTGCATAGCTGAATCGATTCTGACCACCCGATGAAACCGGCTGACAATCTCGACGGAATCAAGCCCAGCCACTAAGTGGCTGAGATGCGGCGTTTAGTTGGTGATGGTGGCTCTGTCACTTACCTGGCAAGGCCACGGGTGAATGATTAGAAACCCTTCAATATGCCGAGTGTACAATCTTTGGTTGAAAAAACTACTTTTTTGCGTACTCTTAGTCTATGAGCAGATTGCTTAAGCTATTTTTAATTGGAACGCTCACGCTTTTCCCTTTGAAATTGACGGCTACGTCGCTGCTGATCCCGATGGAAAAAAGTCAGACCGACCATCTTAAAGCGTACGGGGTGATGTATAAGGCGCTCGACAAAGGATATAAGGGACAATGGCTTCTCAACTACCGCGGGGGCTCTTTTCTGCTTGACTATTCCGAGGAGACGGTCAACCTGTGTCTTTTAGCAGGCGTCTCGTACGAGCAAGTGACGTCAGGCCAAGTGGCCGACATCTACCGTCAGATTGAAGTAGAGAATATGGAGCGGGTGGAGCTGGAGAAGGCGCCCAGCATAGCCGTTTATTCCCCTTCGTATGCGGAGCCGTGGGATGATGCTGTTACCCTGGCGTTGAATTATGCTGAGATCCCCTACGAGGTTGTTTATGATGAGGAGGTTCTATCGGGAGAGCTCGAGGAATATGATTGGCTTCACTGCCATCATGAGGATTTCACTGGCCAGTACGGGAAGTTTTATGCTGCCTTTCGTAATGAGCTCTGGTATCAGGCCCAAGTGAGGACCGACGAACGGATGGCCAAGAAGCTCGGTTACAGCAAAGTGTCACAGATGAAACTTGATGTGGCAAAGACGATTAATGAATATGCTTGTCGGGGAGGGTTTCTGTTTTCGATGTGCTCAGCGCCGGAAACTATCGATATCGCCCTTGCAGCAGACGGTGTAGATATTGTCTCCAGTCAATTTGACGGCGACCCGGTCGATCCTGGAGCTCAGAAAAGATTGGATTACTCTAAGACATTCGCCTTTGAAAACTTCACAGTGACTTTTGATCCGATGTTGTACCGCCATTCCAACATTGACACCTATCCTGACCGCCTGGTGCGCTTTCCCAGTCAAAAGGACGATTTCTTTTACCTGTTTGACTTTTCCGCCAAGCTTGATCCGGTACCCACTATGCTGACCCAGGACCATGTTAATTCCATAGACGGTTTTTTAGGCCAGACGACAGCGTTTCGCAAGTCGCTGTTGAAAAAGTTTGTTATTGTTCTGGGTGAGCCGGACAACTATGATGAGGTTCGCTACATCCACGGCAATCTTGGCCGGGGCACTTTTACGTTTCTGTCCGGCCATGATCCTGAGGACTACCAGCACCGGGTGCACGATCCCCCCACTGATCTTTCGCTTCATAAACATTCACCCGGCTACCGGCTGATTCTCAATAATGTTCTCTTTCCCGCGGCCAAGAGAAAACAGCGCAAGACGTAGATGGTTGCGGAATTGGAAAGCAAGTTCCCAAGATTAACCTGGTTCAAAGAGGAGCGTGTGATGGGTCAGAAAGGGCTGTATAGTAAGTGCTGATGAAGAAATGAAAAAGAGGTAGTCATTCCCGTAGAACGGGAACCGATTTCTCTTATCATTCTAGTGTTGCGTCCCAAATATATGTTCACATATTCTTTTGCAGTAGCACGGGC
>CAZYRH010000173.1:0-4330 GCA_964650395.1 uncultured Ignavibacteriales bacterium | reverse complement strand
GTCATGATCATGAATGTTAACCACTTAAGCTCTATAGACTGTCTTTGCGAGGAGCGCAGCGACGTGGCAATCTCTTGTTACAAAAGCAATTGCACCACTGAGATCGCCACGCTCCCTTCGGTCGCTCGCGATGACGCTGTATTGCGACACACCCTCTGCACTGAGGGCACGAGCAGGCAAGCCGACAAGAGCGGTCGTAGGTTATTTAACTAAGCTCAAAAACTCAGCGCGCGTAGCGGGGTTGTCATAGAATTCACCTAACAGGTAGGAAGTAGTCATCACTGAGCCCTGTTTTTCCACGCCCCGCATCGTCATGCACAGATGCTGGGCCTCGATAATCACACCTACACCTGCAGCGTTAGTATATTTCAAAATGGCTTCGCCAATCTGTTTTGTCAAATTTTCTTGAATTTGCAGTCTTCGGGCAAACAGATCGACCAGACGAGCCACTTTTGACAGGCCGATTACTTTTCCATTTGGAATGTAGGCAACATGGCATTTCCCTAAGAAGGGCAGCAGATGATGCTCACAAAGGGAGTACAGGGTGATATCTTTGACCAGAATCATTTCTTTCGCTTCGGATTCAAAGATACTGTCCTTGACAATCTCTTCTGCATCCTGCGAATACCCTCGGGTCAGGTAGCGGAAAGCCTCAGCGGCTCTTTTGGGAGTATCTCGCAGACCTTGCCGATTGACATCTTCACCGACGCTTATTAGAAGCTGCCTGAAAAGTTCCTCCATTATGTCACCTGTGTTTCAAATGGGTAGCCCCACCTATTTTAATTAGCTTTCTTGAATCTTTCCATGAATCCGGCCAGCTTCTCAACGTCTTCAAGCGACACGCCGTTGTACATCGAGACCCTGATCCCGCCGACACTACGATGTCCTTTGAGACCGACGAATCCAGCCGCTTTGGCCTCGGTAACAAACTTCTTCTCCAGCTCCTCTGAAGGCAGGCGCATAGTGGCATTCATCCAACTGCGACTGTCGGGTTCCACGGTCCCTCGGAAAAAGTCTGTATTGTTATCTATCACCTGGTAGATGTGCTCTTTCTTGGCAAAGTTGACCTTTTCAACTGCTTCAAGGCCACCCTGTTTCTTGATCCGCTCCAGCACCAGTTTGACTATGTAGACAGCGAAGACCGGCGGAGTGTTGAACAGCGAACTCTTCGCGGCGTGGGTCTTATAGCTGAACATGGTCGGCAAGTCATCGGCGGCTATGGCCAGGAGGTCATCGCGGATGATTACTATCGTGACTCCTGCTGGGCCGAGGTTCTTCTGCACACCGACGTATATCAGGGAGAACCTGTTGAAATCAAGGCGACGGGAAGCGATGTCGGACGACATGTCAGCAATCAGCGGGATGTTGCCTGTGTCAGGAAACTCATGAAGCTGGGTGCCAAAGATGGTGTTGTTGGAAGTGAGATGAATGTAGACAGCGTCAGACGGAAGATCTATCTCGGAAGGCTTCGGAACCCGTGTGTAGTTTTGGTCCTTGGATGAGAAGGAAATGTGCACCTTGCCGATCTTTTGGGCTTCTTTGATCGCCTTATCCGACCAGGCGCCGGTGTCAATATAGGCTGACGTTTTACCCGCAGGAAGGAAATTCATAGGAATCAGGGCGAACTGTGAGGAGGCACCGCCGCCGAGAAAGAGGACCTTGTAGTTGTTACCTAAACCGAGGATTTCACGCATCAGAGCAACAGCACTGTTGTTGATCTCCTCGTATTCCGGTGAACGGTGGGAAATTTCCATGACTGACATTCCGGTGCCCCGATAATCAAGTAGCTCCCGTTGTGCTTGCTGCAAAATCTCTAGTGGGAGCGTTGCCGGGCCGGGATTGAAATTATAAACTCTGTGAATCATTGTATCGCCTTTACGTTACATACCTATTTCTTCGTTGCGACATATTCTCCAATAATACGCTCTATCACTACTCCAATCCTGAGCATGTTCTCCTTTGTTGCTGCCCCCACGTGCGGTGTGAAAATAGTGTTGGGTGCATCAAAAAGCGGCGAGTCCGCCGGCGGGTCAGAGTACCAGACATCGGTGGCGAAACCGGACAGTTTGCCGCTTTTCAGTGCCTCTACAATATCTTCCTCAATACAGAGTTCCCCCCGTCCGCTGTTGATGAGATAAGCCCCGTCCTTGAACTCAGCCAGGGTCTGTTTGTTTATGATTCCTCGCGTATCATTCAGCAGGGGCATGTGCAGGGAAACGAAGTCCGATTCGTTGAGGACCTCTTTCATTGTCGGACGAATCTCGGCGAAATCAGTGAAATTGACATCAGGATGCCAGCCGAGCACCCGCATCTGGAAAGTCCGCGCCCGACATGCCATGGCAAGGCCGATACGCCCCAGGCCGAGGATACCGAGCGTTTTGTCATACAGCTCTATCCGTTTCAACTCTTTCTTGAGCCATTTTCCCTCGCGCATTGACTGGTCGGCTCTGGGTATATCGTTAGCCAGAGCCAACATTAATGCAAAGGTCAACTCTGTCACTGCTGTGGTGGAGGCCTCGGCAGTGTTGCTGACGATAATGCCTTTCTCTTTGGCATACGCTTGATCGATGTTGTCCAGACCCACGCCGCCCCGGAGGACCATTTTCAGTTTCGGGGCACGGTCGATATATTCCTTTGTAACTTTGGTCTTGCTGCGAACCAGAACTATCTCCGCTTCCGCCAGATGACTCTTATCATTTGTTACTTCTCCATACTTAGAGAGGATTTCGGGTAGGCTGGAGTGAAAAGCGTCAGAAATAAGTATTAGCATGGCAATATTCCCTTCTCAGTGTTAGTTTATTCATCTAGTAGATTAACAACCATTCCACTGCGGAGTTTCGGCTCAAACCAGGTTGATTTCGGCGGCATCACCTCACCGGCATCAGCAACCTTCAGCAACTGTTCAACTGAAGCCGGATACAAAGAAAAGGCAACGGCGTACTCTCCCGAATCAACCAAACGGACCAGTTCTCCGACCCCACGAATACCACCAACAAAATCAATCCGCTTGTCGGTGCGGAGATTTTTAATGCTAAGAATCAGCAACAAAAGATTGTCGGAAAGCACAGCCGAGTCGATTAACTGGGATGGATGCCGGGCATCGAGGTTTTCTTCCTTGGCTTCGAGTTCATACCATTTCTTTTCACAGTACAGGCCGAAGTGGTGATTCTTATTCGGAATGACCGGCTCTGAGTGCGGCGTTACAGAGAAATTCCGGGTCACTTTTTCCAACAGTTGCCACGGAGTCATGCCGTTCAAGTCTCTGACCACCCGATAGTAGGGCAGAATCCGAAGTTCATCATCAGGGAATATTACATTCAAGAAAAAGTTGTAATGTTCCTGGCCTGTGTGATTTGGATTCTTTTCTTTCATGCGGCGTGCCACCTCAGCGGTGGCTGCAGAACGATGGTGACCGTCGGCAATATACAGACACTCAAGCTCTACAAAAGCCAGGATAAGAGATTCAATATCCTCAGCATCGTCAACAACCCACATCTGGTGGCGCACACCATCCTCACTTTCAAAGTCATAATTAGGGGAGTCTTGGATAATCTTATCGAAGATAGATTTAATCTCAGGCCGGTGCCGGAATATAGAGAGGACCGGTCCCACCTGCGCTTGAGTGTACATGATATGATTGGCACGGTCGTTTACTTTTTCCGGGCGAGTATGCTCATGTTTTTTTATCTGACCGTTGTTGTACTCCTCGACGGAGCTCAGGGCCATTAACCCTGTCTGGCTCTGCTCGTTCATTGTCAACCGATAGAGGTAGAAGCAGAGTTCGCCGTCGCGACACATGAAACCATCATCTATAAGCCTCTGTAGGTTTTCCTTGCCACGCTGGTAGACCTGGTCGCTGTAAGCCGGGGTGCCAGCCTCGAAATCAACTTCAGGTTTGCTGACTCTCAGGAATGAAGCCGGGTTCCCTTTCACCATCTCTCGTGCCTCTTCACTGCTTAACACGTCATAGGGAGGCGAGGCAACTTGCTTGGCGTACTGAGGCCGGGGTCTTAAACCTCGGAAAGGACGAATGACAGACATAGCACCAAGTTCACTTTTTACACTGTGAGCAATTTCACAGTGCTTTAATATAACAAAAACCTATGCAATTTTCCAGTATTGTACACGGCAGGGTAATGTCAGGTAATGTCAAGGTAATGTCAAGAATAGTGTGTAAAAAGGTGTATCCATGTAAGTCATGCCGCTTTTTCAGTTAGCCGTGCGACCTCCTTGATTCGCTGGTTATTTCGTTTCCATTTGGTGTTAAAGTAGTTAAAGATGGCATATGTGATACGGTCGCAGCTCTTGGAGTTCTGGAAGTAGCCCATCA
>CAZYRH010000172.1:0-4349 GCA_964650395.1 uncultured Ignavibacteriales bacterium | reverse complement strand
TAGTCCAATCCGAACTCATGACACAATGCAATAGAATCAGGATCGCCTCCGTGTTCTCCGCAGATGCCAACCTTGAGATCCGGACGCGCTCGTCTGCCCTTTTCAGTGCCCATTCTGATCAGTTCTCCTACGCCCTCCCGATCAATCGTTACAAAGGGATCGTTCGGTAAGACTCCATGCTCGATATAGTATCTTAAGAACTTGCCCGCATCGTCACGCGAAAAGCCCATGGCCATCTGGGTCAAGTCGTTGGTGCCAAAACTGAAAAATTCCGCTTCGGCGGCTATCTCATCAGCAGTGAGGCAAGCGCGGGGTATCTCAATCATGGTACCTACCAGGTAGTTCAGGTTCTTTACCTTGTATTTTGCTATGACCTCATTGGCTACACGGTCGACTACCTCTTTTTGATTCTTGAACTCGTTAACATGGCCAACTAGCGGAATCATGATCTCAGGGAATACCTGTTTTTTTGCTTTAGTCAACTCGCAGGCTGCTTGCATAATAGCCTGCACTTGCATCTCGGTGATTTCCGGATATACAATACCCAGCCGACAACCGCGGTGGCCAAGCATCGGATTGAGCTCGATCAACTCATCAATCCGTTGAATCACTTTGTTCAGTTTAGCCAGGTCTTCTTCGTACTCGTCACTTTTAGGATCCAACTGGTCTATCTTGGCCAGGATTTCCTCTTTGTGCGGCAGGAATTCATGTAAAGGTGGATCGAGGGTGCGAATGGTCACCGGCAGCCCCTGCATAACTTCAAAAATCGACTTGAAGTCTTTCTTCTGGAAAGAGATCAGCTTATCCAGCGCTGCCTGTCGTTCCTCGAGAGAATCTGCTAAGATCATCTCTTGCACGATAGGGATCCGGTCCTCTGCAAAGAACATGTGTTCGGTCCGACACAACCCTATACCCTCGGCTCCGAACTTGAGAGCCTGAGCTGAGTCGTGAGGAGTGTCGGCGTTCGTGCACACTTGGAGTCGCCGCGTTTCGTCAGCCCACTTCATGAACTGATTAAATTCTCCCGACAGCTCCGGCTCGATCGTTGCCACTTCACCCAGAATAATTTCCCCTGTCGAACCGTTAAGCGTAACAACCTCTCCTTCCTTGACAATAAGCCTACCTACCTGAAACTGTTTCTTGACCTGATTCACGCGCACGGCTTCCGCCCCGGCTATACAGCACTTGCCCATGCCCCTGGCAACAACCGCGGCATGCGATGTCATCCCCCCGCGCGAGGTAAGAATACCAACTGCTGCGTTCATACCCTCAATATCGTCCGGGTTGGTTTCTTCTCGTACGAGTATCGCCGAGGTTTTGGCACCATGTTTTACCACATCATCAGCTGTGAAGTAGACTTTCCCTGACGCCGCCCCCGGCGAAGCAGGCAACCCTTTAGCAAGAACCTCATAGTTAGCCGAGGGATCGATGCTGGGATGAAGGAGTTGGTCAAGTTGCTGCGGATCGATGCGCTGGAGCGCTTCCTGCTTGGTTATCAGCTTTTCCTTGACCATATCAACGGCAATCTTGATAGCGGCTTGTATCGTGCGTTTGCCGTTGCGTGTCTGAAGCATGTATAGATTATTATCCTGGATAGTGAATTCAAAGTCCTGGACATCCCGGTAATGTTTCTCAAGCCTCGTGGTAATCGCTTTGAGCTGCTTATACACTTCCGGCATTTCTTCCCTGAGTTTATGAATTGGCTGCGGTGTGCGAATGCCGGCCACGACATCCTCACCCTGAGCGTTCACCAAGTACTCTCCGTAGAACTCTTTCTCACCGGTGGCCGGATTACGGGTAAACCCGACACCTGTCGCGGAACGATTACCCATATTCCCAAACACCATAGCCTGCACTGTGACTGCTGTCCCCAAATCAGAAGGGATATTGTGCATGCGGCGATACGAAATAGCGCGAGGGTTATTCCAGCTGCGGAAAACGGCGTCACGAGTCATGCGGAGCTGAGTACAGGGATCATCCGGAAACTCCTCTCCCGACTTTCTCTTGATGATTTGTTTGTACTTCTTGACTATTGTCTTGAGATCATTCTCCTGAAGAGAACTGTCCTGTTTGATACGGTGCTCTGCCTTGGTCTTGGTTATAACGTCTTCGAACAATTCCTTATCTAAGCCGAGGACAACATTGCCAAACATAGATATGAACCGTCGATAATTGTCGAGCGCAAAGCGCAGGCTACCTGTTTTTTGAGCCAAACCCTCTATTGTGTCCGGGTTGAGGCCCAGATTTAACACGGTATCCATCATGCCGGGCATGGAAATCTTTGATCCCGAACGTACTGAGACTAACAGAGGGTCAGATGGATCTCCGAATACTTTGCCAGTCGCCTGCTCAATCATGGCCAAATACTTTTCGAGCTCTTTGTCAATTGCTTGTGGGACTTTCAGCGAGTTCTCATAGTACAAACGGCAAACCTCTGTAGTGATAGTGAAACCGGGTGGCACCGGTATATCAGCTCTGCTCATTTCCGCCAGATTAGCCCCCTTACCACCCAAAATATCTCTCATGGAGGCATCGCCGTCCGCTTTTCCTAAGCCAAAGAAATAGTAATACTTTCTTTTTGGCGACACCTTTTTTGACGAGGACTTGACTGCTTTAGTCGTTGCCTTTTTCGTTGCCTTTCTCATTGACTTCCTCGGTACTTTCGTTTTTGAACTGCCCGTCCTGCTGGCAGACATACTCACTCCCTCTTCATTAAATCAATCAACACAAACTGGGACGAATGTATTAAAAAAGGCGTAACGAGGCAATACAAAAGGCTATTGAGAATGAAACATAATTCCCCATCACCTCAAATTTGACAGATCGCTTCTCTACATGGTGAAAAAACGTTCCCCCTTGATAATCTTTTCCAGAATCCGGATTGTCTTTTCAACGGGCGAGTGCATGATATCGGTCGTATTGAATGTAGTACGTACTGCCTCGCGAGGGGCCACTATACCAGATTTTCCCCCGCCGCCGCCGACTTTTTTCTTGTGGGTCAGATTATACTGGCGCTGGTATATTTTTGCTTTCTCCTTGTGCATTTGATAGTAGCGCCGTTGATACTCGCGGCGGGCCTCCGCCGTTGACAGTTGGACCTTCTTCTTCCCTTTTTCCCGTGCTGCGCTCTTGGACTCAGCAACGGCCCTTATGCGAGAGGGTTTTTTCGGCCGCGCCATTTCCTACCTCACTTTCCCTGTGCTTAGTCGTGGCTACCCTTTTCATCCACCTGCTACCTCAGCTTGGTTCCTCAATAGGAAAAAAGGTAGGAAAACTTTACTGTATGTCAAGCTTTTTTTTGAAAAATTATGAAAATAATCCCTTTAACTTTAAGTTTAATTAAGGATTACTATTAAGTCTTTTTTTTAATATTGTATCTTACTGTAACTCTAATGATTATAAGAGCGATTCCTCATTCTTCTAACTTTATTTCCTTCAACCATCAAGCAAAGAAAGCATAAGCTGCTTACATACATGAAATGTTCTGCTTTTATCTCACACATGCGTCACGGACTCTTGCGAGCCCTTTGTAAGATAGCTCTTCATGCCTCCCCTCAATGCCACACAGGGACTCACTGCTGTCATCTACCGAAGCTGCATGTCTTAAAAAAAGGAGAACTGAGCTTCTTGCCCAGTCAGAGCCGTTATGCAGCTCTACGCTTGACAGACTTCACCAATTCCAGCACAATATAGGCAGCAACGCCAAGGACAAGCAGCCAGAAGACAGCAAGGAACCAACCGCTGTGGTTTGGGTTGGAAGCATCAAAGGCCACCTCTCCCCAGAGACCCAGCTCTTGAATTCGGTTGATGAACAGGGAAATTCGTCCCATGACTGTATACCCAAAGGAGGCCCCGAACCCGATCATTAGAATCCAAATTCCGAACTTTGCAACACCGCCAAAAACGCCGGTATGAGCCTTAGAGAAAAAGAAATAGAACAGGCCGGCGATAGCTCCAGCGAAAATGATGACCTGCGAATAACCGGAGGTAACGTCCAGGAAGTCTTGTCCCCAGAAGTTTCCCCAGTTGATCACGCCGTCCATGGAGGCATAGAGCTGCTTATTGACCCTGTTTGCCATCTCAAGCGGGACGGCAAGACCAGCCACAATGCCGATGTAAAGGCCGATCGGCCAGCGGGAGACCCAGGCATAGTTGCGAGAAAATCGGGTCCACATCATAGCTCCCAGAATGGCTGGTATCCAGTACCACGGCTTGGACGAATTTAACCATAGAATATACCAATCGCCGTCAGACAACCTCTGAAACAGAAGGGGAACAAGGGCGTTGTGCCACAGAATTATGACAAAGTAGCCGGCGGAAACACCTACTACAAGATGTTCGGCAATTTT
>CAZYRH010000171.1:1299-4368 GCA_964650395.1 uncultured Ignavibacteriales bacterium | reverse complement strand
GACCCAATTGGATTAAGCACCGGTGGCTCGTTGGCGACTACAGGCGCAACCGCAAGAGGGGCAAAAAAGAACAGTAAAATTAGATAAGAAGGTTTGTTGAGCTTCAATTCATACCTCTTTCAGATAAGGTCTTTGCTTTGTAAGTGCTTTCACATTACCAAATTAAACAGCCTACAAGTCCTCCTTAGACCAAAGAATCAGCAAACACCGTATCTGAAAAGAGCATGAGTAAATATACCATCTTTTACTAAAAAGTCAACAAAGAACACCAAAAATCCCGCCTTTTCATCCAGCTTGACCCCCGTTCCGCTTTTCACTCAAGGTCAGCCTCTGGCCCATTGAGAGGGTTGACTTTTTTGATTCTATCGTTTCAGATATCGAGATGACTTATATAAAAAACCCCCGGTAAACGGGGGTTTTTGGCAGATGCAATATCATCCGGCTCATTTGAGCAATAGCATCTTCTTGGTCTCGGTAAAATCGCCGGCCTCAAGCTTGTAGAAATAAATACCAGAGGCAACTTTCGTACCATTATCGGTCGTGCCATCCCAGTCTGCTATATACCGCTTAGGCGCCAGTTCTTCATCTACCAGGGTCTTGACCTTCTGACCAAGGACATTGTAAACCTTAAGAGTAACATGCGACCGAACCGGAACGTCAAAATTGATCTCCGTACTCGGATTAAACGGGTTAGGGTAATTCTGACTCAGGGTGTACGTCTGTGGCAGATTCGGGGCGCTGATTGGAGTAACATCATCAGGATTCCCAAAAGTAACAGCCCCTGTCCAGACCGGTTGGAAACCAATAAGATTACCTCTGGCATGAAACCTGTAAACGCTCAAGCTGTCAAATGTGAGCGTATCAAACGTCACGCCGTCGCTATCAATACCACCCCAACTGCTAATAGTAAAATTGTAGGTTACCCACTTGCGTCTGCCGCTGGGCTCAGCGGGTATATCATCATCTCGTGGACGGAATGCAATACCAGCAAATAGAAATTGCATACTGTCGTTTGTGGTGTTAATGTCATCATCACGGTAAACATAGCGGCAGGTATCATCGATAGAATCAACTGCGGGGGCAAACGATACGGAAGTCAACTGGAAATTAGCGTTATTCCAAGTGAAACCTGATGCAACGCGGGAAAGAGGTTCGTCATTGTATACGTATAGTTCCACTGTCGCTTTCATTGAACCTGTATCAACGACCAACAGTAACGCAACCGTGTCAGCTATGTCGGGGTCCGGATCTAGGTAGAGTGGAGGATTACAATAGACAACCTTGCCCTCCCAATCTGGTTGGTATGGGGAACCGTTAATAGGTGAAAAAAGAAGCTGACTCCCAGCACTAAACCACAGGGTATCGATAGTGATCCCATCTTGGTCGCACCCCCCCCAACTGGAAAGTTTGAAATAATATGTTGCCCATAGACGACGACCCGTGGACTCACCTGGTATACCGGCTGCCATCAGAGAGGCGCCCCCGGTAATAAAGTTCTTCCAAGTATTAGTAACATCGATATCTTCATCTCGATACACGAACGGACCAATATCAAATCCGTTGATAACCAATGAATCCACCACAGCACTGTCCATTTGTAGATTGGGATTATCCCAGCCAAAACCGGCAGTAGCCCCTTTAAGGTCTGCATCACTGAATACCCACACTTCTGCAACTGCTTCCAAGTTAGCAGTGTCAACCGTTAATACCATACTAACGGTGTCACGTATGCCGACGTCCTGCGCCTCAGAAGACACGCTTACACCAACCAACACTGAAATCAGAGCCACGAATAGCTTAAATCTCATTTTACTTACCTCCATGCTTAACAATACTTCCTTGAAATATTTGAATACTTCCTATGCTTATGAGCAATAATTATCAATTTGTCCAGTTTCCACCTCCCAACAAATCAGAGCAAAGTTAGCTTTCAGACTTTGCTACAGTTTGACACCTTCATTTTTCACACAATAATAAAATAGCCAATGCGGTCAGTCAATAAAAAAACGAACAACGACTGCAAAATGATTAAAAAAAGAAGGCGGGATTTTGACCCGCCTTGAAAGTCGTTCATAGCGTTACTTAGGGCGGAGGTGGAGGACCTCCCCTGAAGAGATAGTCAACCAAGTAGGTTATGTCAGCAACGGTTATGGAGCCGTCGTCGTCCACGTCACCACCACGCGGATCCGGTGGTGGCCCGCCCCTGAACATATAGTCAACTAAGTAGGTCAAATCGCCTATGTTTATATACCCGTCGCAGTTAACATCGCCATGGGCGCAGAAAGGAATAACTATCTTCCCTGGGGTAAAAACCGGCCAATAATCGCCCCAAATAGTCGTGATTATTGGTTGTTTGCCGCTGACGGTCATGGTGTCAACAACGATTTCGCCCGGTGACACCAAGCCGGGAACATTGAAATAGAGATTTAGAATGGCTCCGGTATCCGGTTTCGCGTAGTGGGAACTATCCGGGGAGCTGGACTGCATGAATATAGAGTAACGTTGGTTGCCGGGGTCGTAAGCAGCGTACTGCACGCTGTAAAAGCTATCCGTTCTCAAACCAGCCGTGGAGAAAGAATCCAGGCTGATGCCGTTTGAGTTCGTGAATGAAAAGGAAAACTGAATTTGTTTGACCAGCATGGTATTCACCAAATACACCGGAAGGACCACCTTGCTCCCAGCGGATGTTTGAACCGAGTCGAGAAGACAGGTATCAGCTCTCACCCAGATGTAATTTTTCAAATGCTCTTCGCCCAAACCGAGCGGGTTGCCTTCATCGATTAATAGGTCGACAGAGTAGACTCCGGTATCGGTATAGGTGTAAGAAGGGCTTTGAAGTATTGAACTATCTCCGGTTCCGAATTTCCATAGCCAGGCGCTGGGGGAGTTTGGAGACAGATCGGTGAACTGTACCTCCAGCGGGACATTGCCTTCCGTAACGTCGGCAGTGAATTTGGCGTTGGGGAGATCAACCAGAGCGCTGTGAGCATTAATGCGACCTGACCCAAGCTTGCCCCAGTATAAAGGATCATTGGCGTAGTCGATATTATCGGCCGTATTGATAATCAA
>CAZYRH010000171.1:0-1199 GCA_964650395.1 uncultured Ignavibacteriales bacterium | reverse complement strand
GCGGCCACAGAAAGTACCTCAAAATCCTGGGGATCAAAGTCAAGGTAATCCGGATTGTCGTCATTATCATTACCTGCCGCGTGAACCACCGTCACCCCATTTGCCTTGGCGTCAAGAATTCCCTGGACCATGGTAGCCGTCTGCTGAGAACCCCAGCTACAGTTGATGACGTTGGCGCCATTGTTGGCGGCATACGAGATAGCTTGTCCACAGTCATTAGAGTTTACATACCCAATACCGTCATTGCGGAGAGCGCCTACTCGAATGCACATGATTTGCGCTCCTCGAAAGGAATGATGTCCCCCCCACCAGCCACCGGCCGCGCCGGTTACGCCGGTTGCGTTGTTCGTCATAGCAGCGGCAATTCCCGCGACATGAGTACCGTGACCATTAAAATCCCATGGGTCGGTATCCTCTCCTGAGCCGTCTTCTCCCGGCCAGACATCGCTCATGTAGTCTAAGAAGTCATAACCGATCAAATCATCAGCCACCCCATTGCCGTCGTCGTCCTCGCCATTGATATCATCGGTATCCATTACAACATGGTCGCCGTCTATATCCTCGCCTGGATTTACCCAGATATGGCCTTTCAAATCCTCATGCTTGTAATTAACGCCGGAATCAATACATGCGAATTTGATAGAATCCGACCCCGTTTCAATGTCCCATGCGTCATAGTAATACGGGTCCGGGGGGGGCGGTGACATAGCCCACTGGTCTAACCACAGCGGATCATCCGGAGAGGCTTCCATCGGAAGCGCCCATACCGGTTCAGCCAGTCGAATGTTGGGATTCTGCCTCAGCGCCTTTATGACCTTATACACGTCGATGGAGTCGGGGAAAGAAATTTCATAGAGGCGGATCGGGTCCACAAGGCCTGAATTAACAGTCGATCTCTCAGTGTGCCAGGGGAACAGCTTTCTGGCGTTAAACACCTCGAAGTCGTCCAATAGCTGGTCGAGGCTGCCGACACCAAAACTGACCTTACCGAATCCTTTTACGAAGCCCTGCAAGCTAACGCCGGCCTCAAACTGGATAGTGAGGCGGCCCTTAATGACAAACGGCTTGGGATTGTCCTGACCAGGATACACTCTGCCGTGACCGGTAGCGGCCAGCATGAAAAGAGCCACCAACAAGGTTAGCAAAGCCCTAAAAGGTTTGATTTGTTGCTTCATCATGTCTCTCCACTTGGTCGATTC
>CAZYRH010000170.1:0-4451 GCA_964650395.1 uncultured Ignavibacteriales bacterium | reverse complement strand
ACCCTCAAACTGCAGGCTGTGTCATAAAGCCAACGTCATCGCGAACAACCGCAGGGAGTGTGGCGATCTCAATTGTACAGCTGCTTGTACTACAAGAGGTTGCCACGTCGCTTCGCTCCTCGCAACGACGTTTTCTATGTTTTTCAACACACCCCACGTTTGGGGGTAACTACTGCGTTAATCCTTGCTTAAGCCCATGATGTCCCACATCAATGTTGGTGGGATTGAGCCTTCTGCCAGCAGGGCGTCATGAAATGCCTTGAGTGAAAACTGATCGCCGTCTCGCTTTTGAGCGGCTTGGCGCAGATTCATGATTTCTCGCTTGCCCATCAGGTAGGACATCTGATAAGTAGGGCTAAACGTGTACCGCCGGACTTCCTTGCTAATATACTCTTTGTCAGACTCACTGGTAGCATCCAGCTCGTCAATCATCCAGTCAACACATTCATCATAGGTAAACTGACCGGTATGTAGCTTGACGTCGGCTACGATTCTGGCCGCCCGGAAGCAGATACCGCCCAGCACCCCAAGCCATTGGGCAGGGTCTTCTTTGCCGTAGAGGCCGGCGTGATACATCATTTCCTCGCAGTATAGCGCCCAGCCTTCGATCATCATGATGTTGAACTGCCACTTGCGAACCGGGTCCTCATTCATGCCGGCAATCTGGAGTTGTAGGTGATGGCCGGGATAGGCCTCATGGACAACGGACCCCTTGAAGCCCCGCCGATGGATGTAGCGGTAGTGGGCTTCAAGCTGTTGGCGATCCAGGTCGTCAGGGATTGGTCTGACATAAAAGTAACCGTGCTGGACACTGTCAAACGGGCCGGCTGGTTGGTAGGCAATACCGCTAATCATCGAGCGTAGAAAGGGGGGAGTCTCGATTACAGTAACAGGCGCTATATTCTCCGGCACCGTGATAATACTGTCTTGTTCGAGAGAAATCCTTTCCTGTCGAACTTCCCAATTGTAATAGTCGAGAATATCCTGTCTGGTGAAAACCGCCGGGACAAAGACCGAGTCCCGGCCGTTCAAGTGATTGGTCTCCACGTATGCTTCATAGTCGTGGTATGCCTTTTGGGCTTCAGCCAGCAATGCCTCACCGATGTGCAGGAGAGAGTCTGAGTCGTACGTCAGGAAGTATTCGTGCGACAGCTTGTAGTCGAAGTTCTCCTTGCCGATCGCAAAACCTGTCTCCGGTCCTGGGGTGAGTTCCGAGAGGTAAATTGAAAAGTCGTTCATAGCTTCCCGAGCTTTGGTAGAGGCCTCCAAGATTTCATCGGCCCGCTTGGGAAACTTGTTCATAAGGTCGGCCGCGACTTCCTGGTAAAACTGCATCCCCGACTTGAGGGATTCCAGCGCTGCTTCGATATATACCTTCGGAGGATCCTTTATGTTTTTGCGCGCCATGGCTAACAAACCCGGAACTGCTTTCATCCGACTGATTATCAACACGACTCTTTCTAACAGGGGGGTATGATGGGAAAGCATCAGAAAGTAAATACCGTTGACTGCCTCATCTACATACAACTGGGGTGACAGTTTATACCACGCGATGCGCTGAAGATTGAGAAGGGCAATATCAACATTAGACTTAATGAGACGGTAGTTGATGCGATCATGTGCCGACAGGTTGGCTGACTTGTATTTGTACAGCTTTTTCTCGTAGCTTTTCAAGTCCTTAATCATCTGTTTCACCGAAGAACGAGAATAGTCCGTAAGCCGATGGTCATAAGCGTGGATACCCATCTCCGTCGACTTAACCGGATAGAATGACTGGACAGTCTCTAAGATGTTCAGGCACAAATCATTAAAGGTCTTTCCCTTGTCAGCTTCGGTGTTGTTGGGAAACGATATGCCGAGCAATGTTAAGAGAATAACGATGATGAATCTACGAATCATTAATCTTTCCTCCATTGTTTGCGGGGAATGTACAAAAGTGCGCCGACCAGGGCAAGCGCTGTTATATTGAATGAAAAACCGCCACCAGTTCTATGTGCGTGGTATGAGGGAACATATCGACCGGTTTCACCTCTGGCAGAGCGTAGCCAAGCTCCACAAGTCGCTTGGCATCGCGGGCAAAGGTGGCCGGGTTGCATGAAATGTAAAGGATTTTTTTAGGCTTGAGCTTGACGATCCCTGTCAATGCCTTCGGATGCAGCCCCGCCCGAGGAGGGTCAACGATGATAATATCAAACTCAGCCTCGGCGGCGTCACGAGTCTTCAGGTAATCCTTTGCATACCCATGATGGAAAACGATGTTGTTAACGTTGTTTAGGGCCGCATTTTCCCTGGCAGATTTCACGGCGTCGGCAACCAATTCTACACCTACCACGTGCCCCACGTAGCGTGAAATGAGAATTCCAATAGAGCCGGTACCGCAATAGAGGTCCAATACGCAGTCCTTCTTCTCAGGATTGAGCATCTCAAAAGCGCTCCGATATAAGGTCTCGGATTGAATGGAGTTGGTTTGGAAAAAGGAATTGGCCCGGATGCGGAAAATGCTATCAAACAACCGTTCCTCGATATAACCGGTGCCAAACAGGATGCTTTCAATCTCGCCGGTGGCAATATTTGACTTTTGTCCGTTCTGGTTGTGGACAATAGTTGTTATCTGCGGAAACGCCGCCGTCAATTCCCGCACTAGTTGCTCTTGCAAAGGAATTCCGCCATAGTCAGTCACGATGTTAACCATCAATTGCGCCGTGCGCTTGGCCTGGCGAATCATTAAAAACCTCATAAAACCGGTATGGCGCTCGACATCATACACCGGTATTCTTTCCCGCTTGACGAACCGGCGCATCCAGTGGACAATCTCATTGGATAGGTCAGATTGCAAAAAACATTCGTCCAGGTCGAAGATATCATCAAAGCGCCCCCGATTGTGCAATCCCAAGGTGAAACCGCCGTCGTCTGTGACGTGAAATGAGAACTCCATTTTGTTGCGATAATTAAACAGTTCCACTGAACCGATGACGTCATGGATTTTGGGTTCCGGCAACCCACCAATCCTCTCCAGGCAGTCTGCGACCTGTTTCCTCTTGAAATCCAGTTGATACTGGTACTGTAAATCTTGCCAGGTGCACCCGCCACAGCTCCCGAAATGAGAACAGACAGCTGGAATGCGTAAGCCGGAGGTTTTCAGTATCTGCCGAACCACTCCTTCGCTATAGCGAGGTTTGGAGTGAATGATTTCAGCCTGCACTGTTTCGCCGGGCAGACCGCCGGTTAAGAAAACCACTTTACCATCCAGATGAGCTACCGCCTTGCCGGTAAAAGCAAGGTCGGTCACCTCGAGTTCAACGAACTTGTTTGGCATGTTTACTCCCACCGATGCTCATGTTGCCGACAGAGCAAATCGGGTCGGCTGCCTTCATGCTTTTCGATCTGTATTGTCCCATGCCCGATGTCGAATTGCTCATCCAGCATCCGGTTGATTTGTACGATAATATCCGGTCCTTTCTGAAAATCCTTCTGTTCAATAGTCACATGACAGGAGAGCGCTACCTCATACGACGACAATGACCAGATATGCAAATCATGAACATCACGAACGTGCGGAATTCCCTTCAGAGATTTCAGCACCGAGTCAAAATCAACCCTCCTTGGAACCGCTTCAAGAAATACCAACACCACCTCTCTAATGACAAGGTAAGATGACCAGAAGATCATCACAGCTATAGCAGCTGAGAGGATAACGTCGATAACGTACCAGCCGGTGAACAGAATCACCACTCCACCCACAATCACCACTACTGATGACGCCGTATCATAGGCCATGTGGAGAAAAGCGGTTTTCATATTGAGAGATTTTCCTTTCTCGGAGTTCAGGAAATAAATTGATAGAACGTTTCCGAGAAGGCCAATGCCTGCGATGGACAAAAAGATGCCCGGTTTTGTAATCGGTTGAGGATTAAGCAGCCGTTCGTAGGCTTCCTTGAGAATGAAAATAGCAACAACCACCAGGAAAACGGCTGATATGAAGGCCGTCATCACCTCGACGCGTTTGTAGCCGTAAGTAGATTTTTTAGTAGCCGGTTTTTGTGAACCCTTAACCCCCAGCCAGGCTAACCCCAGAGAGGCAACATCCGTAAGGTTGTGAACTGCATCAGCTAACAGCGCCAGGTAACCGGAAAGCAGTCCGCCGACAATTTCAGCCACCGTGATGCCAAAATTGAATACTATGGTCCAGAATAGCTTCCGGCCCGAAACCTTGGTATGTGTGTGAACCTGTTCCATAATAACATAATTTGCTATATTTGTAGCCGTCGTATATGCTGAGGCTATCCCATAATGCTGTTATGGATACGCCAGTGCTGCCACCAAATGAGCTCTATATTTGCTAATATCATTTTTAACTGTGATAGGGCAGGAGTCTCCTGAGGCTGTGGCAAAGGTCCGGTAGGTCGGGTTTGATCTTGCCCTGTTTTGGTGGACAGTTTTCTAAGCATGTT
>CAZYRH010000169.1:0-4465 GCA_964650395.1 uncultured Ignavibacteriales bacterium | reverse complement strand
ACGCAAAGATGCCCTGCTCCGGCTTGATCTATACGGGGACATGCTCGATGATATTAAGAATAGCATTTGTGCCAGTCTCGGGGATCGTGCAAGATACCTCCCTATTTGGAGTTCGGCTAAGAAAGCTTATGCCGCCTTGATTGCCGGGCAGCATGACATAGAACTGGCCGAGACCTTCTTCAACTCTGTAACTCGCAGGCTGCTGCAGACACCTGGAGTGAACCGCAAAGTGGAGTTTTTCCATAGGCATCCGAGACATCAAAATCGTTCTAAATCGAAGCCCGTTTTTCGAACATACAGGGTGCTGTCAACAACCGAGGCAGCCATCCGCCAAGTACTTAAGGACTACCACTTTCGGGTTCCGTTCGAGGATCTCAGTCGAGATGCCGCGCGCGTCGCTAGTGAAATCAACCTATACTTATGGCCGATGATCAGCGACAACAAACTGGAAGCCATCGAAATGGTAAGAGCGCCATTCTATCGCAACAAGGTGGCTTACCTCGTGGGTAGAATCCGCACCAATGGTAATCTCATTCCTTTGATCTTACCGTTGTACAACGATAAGAAGAGCATCTATGTAGATGCTGCACTATTCCGCGAGCGCCAGTTAAGCATCGTTTTCGGTTTTGCCCACACCTGCTTCCGCGTGGAAATAGAGCTCCACGATGCTCTTATCGATTTCCTCCGGTCAATCATGCCACACAAACCAATCGCCGAACTGTATTTCGCGATCGGTTATAATAGGCACGGCAAGACAGAGTTCTACAGAGATCTACACCGCTTTGTTCATGTTTCCGAAGAGCGGTTTGAGATCGCGCCAGGCAAGGAAGGTTCAGTCATGATCGGTTTTACCTTGCCTCATTTCAATTTTGTTTTCAAGGTGATCAAGGATCGTCCGTGTTACCTACGCTCACACGACATCCCGACTAAACTTGTCACACGTGAGCATGTCATGCACCGTTATCAGTGCGTGTGTTATCGTGATCGGGTGGGACGCATGGTCGATACGCAGGAATTTGAGAACCTGAGATTCAGACGAAAGCGCTTCTCTTCTCAACTGCTACGAGAGTTCACGCGAGCCGCACGCGACAGCGTCACGGTCGATGAAGACTACGTAACCATTCATCATCTCTATCTCCAAAGACGAGTCGTCCCGTTACCTATGTACTTAATAAATGAAAAGGACCCTGAATTGGTACGTCAGATTATCATCGACTACGGTTACTTCCTGAAAGACCTCGCCGCAGTTGGTATCTTCCCGGCAGATCTTTTCAACGTATGGAATTGCGGCGTCACTAGCCGTCGCCGAGTAGTACTGTTTGACTATGATGATGTGGAGTTGCTGACAGATATCAATTTCATGATCAAACCACAGCCCCACGATGATCTGGACGAATTGCTTCCAGAGGAACAACGCATCGCTGCGACACCGAATGACTTCTTTATGGACGAGATAGAGCGGTTTCTCGGGATTCCAGATACGCTCCGCGGAGTTTTCCTCCAGACACACGGGAATTTGTTCAGTGTTGACTTCTGGCATACCATGCAACGCCGAGTGAGAAGAGGTGATATTGTAGATATCATTCCCTACAATCGGGCGAAGCGGTTCGAACGACACTCAACAAAAAACTAGTCCCCAGCTAAATAGACGATCCTTGACGAACGGAAGGCCAGGTCCTCATGTTTCTGTGGCACGATTCCGGAAAGGGGATCTTTGCCTCTTGGTCATTGCGCTTTTCCGCTGTGCACTTGCGGACGGTCTGATATGTTGCGGTTGTTCCAACAGACAGGTATAAAGAACAGGGAAGAGTGAGGCACTTCGAGGATGAGTATCTGTGGCAAATTGAGCCGAGTCAGATACAGTAGAACCATATTTCGTGGGCGACAGATGTCCACATCTGCCTGTCTTTATCCTGCTTCCCCGGCAACCTAAATCGAGAACCTCCACCCGCAATAGAAATCCTTGCCGGCTGCCTCATCAGGCGGGCAGGCGAGGCATTCGGTTTTGATCCGAGGATCTATAGTCTTAGCAAACCCTGAGTATTCTACGATCCCGACCGACTTGCACGGAAACAGCGTCATCTTTTTGCGCCGGCGAGCCGATTGAACCCGGCAGTCGACCATGTAGAACTCAAACGAACTATCGGTTTCGTTCTTGATCTCCTGCACGTTGACAAAGGCGTACATGCGAAGGCCAAGCGCCTTTTTTAATGCATCCAAGCCGCCATTTTCGGATATGTTGTGGCGAGCCATAATTCGCTTGGCTTCAATGACGGTAAACTTTTCCCAGGCCTCCCTATCAAGCTCGATGGCTTTGTCTATACCGAACTGCTTCTCTACAGCCTGAAACCAGAGGCCGTCATGAGCCAGCCAGTTCTTGGCAAAATCGGAAAGCATTGCTTGAAGCATCTCGCGGTTTAGTTGTTTACTGTGGTCCATCTTCATATTCCTTATAGCAGTCTCGATTCATCATACTGTCCTGACAGGGTCTCATACTATCTTTGAAACGAACCCGCCCGCCTTTTCCAACTTCCTTGCCGCCTCCATTCTATCACACTTGAACTTGTGCATGACAATTGCTGTTTTTACCGACCTACCGGAATTTTCAAGCAGGTCACTGGCTTCCTGAAGAGACAAGCCGAACAGGTCGATAAGAATCATGCGCGAACGGGCGACCAGTTTTTCAGACCACGCTTGAAGGTCAACCATCAGGTTGCCATAGGTCTTACCCAGCAGAACCATGGCAGTGGTCGAGATCATGTTCAGCGTCATTTTCTGGGCCGTGGCCGATTTCATTCTCGTCGAGCCGGTAACCACCTCCGGTCCCACCGGCAGCGGGATCACCACATCCACACCGGAGAAGCTTTGATCCCATTCATTACAGACAATGCAGGCAGTCTTGGCTCCCACCGACTGAGCGTATTCCAAACCAGACTGGGTGTACGGCGTACGTTTGGACGCAGCCAGACCGATGAGAAAGTCGCCTTTAGAGAAGTTATGTCGCTTGAGGTCACTGACGGCAGCTTCGGTGTCATCCTCGATACCTTCCTTTGAGAGCACCAGGGTGTCATAGCCTCCGGAGATAAGGCCGATTATTTGCTTTGGGTCAGTACCGAACGTCGGCGGGCACTCCGCGGCATCCAGCACTCCAAGTCGTCCGGAAGTGCCGGCGCCGATATAAAACACTCTTCCCCCGGCTCTGAGAGTATCTGCAAAAATCTCAGCCGCTTTTGCTATTTCCAGTAAGGCCTTCTCTACAACTCCGGCAACCTTCTTGTCCTCGTCATTTATCTTCTTAACTATTTCAAGGGGAGACAGTCGGTCGATGTCGATTGTGTTTGGATTTACCTGCTCTGTCCCCAGGCGGGAAAGCTGCTTAATGAGTTCCTCATAGGTGACCATTGGGAAAATGTAGACTGCTGAGTAAGTTGGAGCAACAAAAAAAGACCCGTCCCGTTGACGGAAGGGTTCTTAACTGACAGTTACTTGGAAGCGATGACGTGCATCGAGTCGAAAGGCGCAACCAGTACTGTCCCAAAGCGGCCTTCCAGGTCGTGGACAGAGATACTGTCAGGCAACTGGCTGGGCATTGGCACGGGCAGAAGAGTGGCTGACAGGGAGCTGTCGGGTGAGCCGACATAGGAGTACACGTACAGGTAATACCATCCGGTGTCGGGCTCGCCTGAAGGCAGGTTAAAGGCGTCGTTTTCAAAGGTCTCTTTCGGTGTCCCTAAGGTAACATACTGAACGTGCCCGGTTGCGGCATAGGCTAAATCCCGTTTGACGGCCGCTATCACATACCCGTCAGTCGCCGACGAGCTTGTCCATTCCAGACTCACGTCCTCAAATGAAAGCTTCTCCCGGCGTGCCGGAAGAACATTCTGAATGGCAAAATCACCTGCAATTTCCGTCATGGCTGAGTCATGGAAGAAGGTTGAGTCCCGAATTTCGATCTTGTAGCTGCCGGCGGGATAGTCACCGGCGGGCAGGACGACCCGGTAGTAGGTCGAGTCTACTAAGTAGGCCAGGGAATCGCCGCCGAACCTGATCTCGGCCCCGGGCAGGGTTGAGTCGTCACGAGTTGGGGTGGCTACAATATGAGTGAAATCAGTGTTGAGGTCCTTGACTAAAGCCCCCTCCAACCGGTACGAATAAGTCGGCTGGGGCTTGTTTTGGCTGGGAAAGCTGCTACAGCCCCACTGGATTGTCACCGGCAGCGCCAACAATATCAATCCCAGCAAATGAGGCAGTCTTGTGCTTCTAAGTCCCATACTTTTGAGTATATCGACATAATCGCCGTTAAATCTTAGCTAATTATACACCCTGGGGCAGCCTAAGTGTCAGATTAGCGGTTGCCGCTGGTGAACAATGTCTTTCCTTGACGGGCAAGAGGAAGCCTGCTATCTTCCTATATGAAAATACCCCGCTTGATGTGAGGAGGGGTAAGAGAGCACCCTATGCAGGA
>CAZYRH010000168.1:0-4499 GCA_964650395.1 uncultured Ignavibacteriales bacterium | reverse complement strand
AAGCGGCATGACTTACATGGATACACCTTTTTACACACTATTCTTGACATTACCAATGTAACGACGTCGAGAGCTTTTCACCCATCCAGTTACTGGCTCTCCTTAGTTTTGATAAGAAGGAAGGTCCCGTGTTTAGCGTACCTGCTATAGGTGAGCTCTGGTATTAAACGTGAGCGGAAGTGAATTTGAAGTGGGCGTTTTCTTCTTCTTCAAAGATAACCCTGCGGTAAAATTCGCAGTCCTGACAGCAGCTTACTCGTGGATGCCGGGTGGCATCTTTGCGACAGGCGGCGTTAGGCACCATCCAACAAGCCCGCCCAGCCCCGACGCCGTCGTTGAGACCGTCGAATTTCATGGCTGTGGACACCGGGCATTCACCCAGGATATGGGTCATCACTCCCCCCTTTTCTAGCCCGCAGTTTTTGAATTGCCAGCAGTTCAGTTTTTTTGTCATGTTTTGTATCGGTCAGTCGATTTCAACAATTCTCAATACAGCGCTGAACTTCGGGTCTGTGCGGAACTGACTCATCTGCTCTTCAGTTGCCACATCCCTGAACTTTTCAAAGCTCTTCTTGACTCTCTTAGTATCATCTATTGCCAGATAGCAGAGCATGAGGTATTGGTAAACAAGTGGATTTTCCGAATCAAGCGAGCGGGCATCCTTGAAATACTCACTGGCCTTTTTATACTGACCCAGACTGAAACGGGCTTGGCCCAAGCCGAAATATCCCTGGGTATTTCGTTTGTCGAGCTTTAAAACGGCCTTGTAATCAGCAATAGCGGCAATCCCCTCCCTCTTGGCCAGATAGGTATTAGCTCGTCCGAGGTAGGCAGTTACCGACTTTTTGTCGATTTCAAGAGCGTTATTATAGGCAGTAATAGACTGGTTGAAATCCTTTTTGATTTGGAAGATCTCGGCCGCCCGAACGTAGTCATCATAGGCGGGCTTCTTCTCATTGGTCAGCGAGTATGCTTCGGCACGAGCAAGGTACGCCTTGGCGTAACTAGGGTGCATATTTAGTGCCTGGGTAAGATCGGTAATAGCTGTCTCGAAATCCCTTTCTTTGAGAGCGGTCAACCCTGAGTAGTAGAAGTCTTCTTCGGTGTAGACTTCGGCCTTTGCGCTTTGTTCCAGGGGAACTAGGCTTATCGTGAGTGTCTTATCTTCACCGGGCGAAAGCTTGATAGTCCCGGCAGCGGTCTGAAAGCCATCTTTAGAAACCGTGTATTCATGTTTGCCCGGTTTAATCTTGGAATATGTGAGGTTGCCAGCGCCAAGAACGTTTCCATCAAGCGTAAGTCGGGCACTCTGGACATTGGCCGCCAGCGTTATCTTGGCCCGGCTTTTGCTTTTAGATGCCTTAGCGGACCCCTTAGTCTCCTTTGTTGCTGTCCTTTTCGAAGCAGCACCAGTAGTCTTGGATGGGGGGGGCTTTGATGAGGTTTGGGGCGGAGGATGTAGTATTTCATCTTGAGTTTGTTCCGGCTCTGCTGAGGCCATTTGCGGTTCGGTCGGCTTGAGGGAGATCATGGTGATTTTGCCGCCGACCACTGTGGCATAGTCAACTTTCAGCACTCTGCCCTCAATATCGTATTCAATTTTGTGAGATCCTTCCGGAATGAGTCCAGACCTGAAAAATCCCTGAGGCGTTGAGGAAATGGTCTTGCCAAGTTCTGGAATCCTGATCGTCGCTTTCTGAACATAAAGCTGACCGGTTTCATTCAGTACAATGCCTATAATTTCTCCCTTGCCGGCGCCGGTATCAGAAACAAACTGGGAGCCGATTAGAAACAGCAACAGGACAAACACAAGAGCGCCGGCCACGATGATGGATCTGGTATTGAATTGTTTTGGCTTAAGCTCATAGCACCGGGAATGTAGCTGGAGTTCATCACCGGCGTGAAATTCATGATTCCCCACCAATTGAATGTAGTTTTTGTAAAAGTAGGCGATTCCCTTTCCTCTTTTGGCCATCTTTGGAGGAGAGAGATCAGATTCTGCATCTGGGGGTACGTCGGTCAAGTCGGGCCTGCTCGTCTCAGTATTCGACGATTGCGGTGCGGGGTTTTCCAGATTGTCGATTTTTTTGATCAGGTTGTGCTTTTCCTTGTTGGTGAGATATGGATTACCGCCATAGAGATTCTTCTCGATCTCTTTGACTTCTTCAGGCGATAGCTTTCTTACTTTTTGTTCCTTGCCTTGTTGATTCTTTTCTGAAGTCCAGGCTTCTTCGGTTTCCACCGGCGAGTTATCTTGGTAATGATGGCTACCGGATTCGGATGGAGGCAACGTTTCGCTCTGGTCTAATTGTTGAAAATCTGCGGATCTTTGAGCTGAGTTGACTGTTTTTCCCTTGGCAGATAGTGCTTCTTTTTGCATCAGGTCGCTGGGAGTTTCGATACCAAGTTCGTCGTGTTCGGTGGAGAATTCCCTTTTCCCCCCGACAAATTCTCTGTCATCAGTTTCTTTCTCGGTTACCACAAACTCGAGGGCGTCATCAGTAGTCTCTGCATCAGCCTGCTGATTGGAGTCTTCTACCTGGTTGCCGTCCTTAGGTTGAGCACTGTCGGGACCGCCATCTGTCTGGTCTTTGTTGTGATCTGCGTGCTGTTTCAATCGCTTTACTCCGTATACTTGGGAGCCGAATATGTATTTTTTATCGGTTCGACAGGTCATTTCTTTAGATAAACCGGGAGAGATTAACGTTACTGTGATGATAGGTCATGAAGAAATAATGGCTTGACAAGCGGTTATATGGATGTTTATAATTTAAAATTGTAATTTAAAGTTGCACATTATCCGGTGAAAAGCCGGAGGAGGATGAAATAGATGACAAAACGTGTAGGCCGTGTACTTATTATTGTCTTAGCTGTGAGTGGGTTGACCTTTTACTTCAGTTGTACCCAGCCGAAAGACATTCTGACGCCGGTGTCGAGGAGTGATCTATACCTTTGGGGAAATGATCTGGAGCCTCGATTGAAGCCTCAGAATATGCCGACAAACCCAGACGGGATGATATACGAGTTATGGGTAGTAAACGACAACGATACGGCGTCTCTCGGTAAGTTCGGTTATAGCCAGGACTCGCTGAAATTTTATGATGAAAACGGCAACGAGCGACCTGATTCGAACCATTTTGCCCTGGATGGCGACATCTTTCACTACTCCCAGATATTCGTGTCGATAGAGACCAATCCTGATACTCTACCGGAGTCGCCAGGGCCGATCATGCTCATCGATGATGTTACCGACCCATCGGCCAACCAGATTAAGCTGCGTTTTCCCCTGAGCGATAGCCTGTGGATCGCAGTTGCAGAGTTCAATATGGAAACGCCTTCAGATAGTGACGCGAATGCTAATGACGGTTTTGGCATCTGGTTTTCATCCTACTCGGAAAAGTCGGGCGCCGTACGTGACACTACCAAACTTGACAGTGTCAGGCTTGTGTATATGGAAGACTCCACCCTACCACAAGACACGTTCACGTGGTGGATAGATACAATAGTAAATGACACTACCTACAATATAGTTGGAGTCTATGGTCTGGATACAATAGGTCATTTAGTTGTCAGGTTCGATTCGGTACTCCAAAAGGATACTACGTGGCCTTACACGGTCATGGTCGATAAAGGAGTGGACCCGAACGTGACGAGGTTTTTCTATACTGTCGGTGACAGCACTACTTTCACGTTTGAGAATTTTTCACAGATTGATTACGGCATACCCAATTATTCCGCCTATGGCTGGAAGTACAAGGGGTGGATTGTTTCTCCTGAGGTGCCGGTACATGCGGTGGGCAAAATAACCCTGCCTGCTTACACTATCAACTCCAATCCGACCGACTCTTTGATTCCGGGCATCGAAGGTGGTCTGTTAACCACCGGAACCTTCGCCGATGCCACGGCGCCTGATGACGGCAACCTATACAGTTTAGGTCCAAGGGTGCCGCCGTTTCCGGGTGAGGACTTCCTCACCAACTTGCCGTTTCCGGCCAGCGGTTGGCAGGGATTGCTGCCAAGGGCTACCGGCAATAGCGGCACGATCTTCATCACGCTTGAGCCGGACAATTTCGTGACCGACACGACAAACTTTCCGCTGTTTGTTCTCCTGAAGCCTCTTCCATCCTCACGGGAGTATCTACAAGATTATTCAGATCACATCTATGAATTCACTATGAAAAATCTGACTCCCACTAATCGTTTGACTGATTCATTCCCGATGATTGTTGTCGAAATAGAAAGATTCTGAGCCTTCCCAAGCACGTGAAACTTGTTAACCGGTATTCATCGATACCGGTTTTTTTATGCGAGATAAAACTGTCCTAACCAAACACGATATTATCGGGGTACCCATGTTTCCTGTGAGGTGTTTGATACGAAGGTGTCATTGCCGCTTTAGGAAGATAGCCCTGTTATTTCCGTCATCCAGGGTTTGACCGAAAGGTGCGCGAAGTCAAGGCACAGGTACATAGCTGCGTAACTGTCATGCGGAATCGTAC
>CAZYRH010000167.1:0-4553 GCA_964650395.1 uncultured Ignavibacteriales bacterium | reverse complement strand
TTGCCTGTGACGATCCGGACGGCAACGTAGTCTCATCGACCATCAACGGCAGTCCTTTTGCAGGCGGCTCGTACTGCTTTACGCCGGTGGAGGGAGACAACGTCCTGACGCTGATATGCACTGACACCTGCGGTGTGGCCGACACCTGTCAGACGGTGATACACGTTGGCCTTAACAGTCCTCCGGTGGCAACCTGTGCGGATAGTGACACGCTGTTCATATGTGAGTTGAGTCAGGTATGTATTCCCCCGTTCTACTGTTACGATACTGATGGTAACCTAGCCTCGTGTGAGGTATCGCCCGGTACGCTCGACAGCGAAGCGGTCTGCTTCACGCCGGTTGAGGGCGCTAACACGATAACGCTGATTGCTACTGATTCCTGTGGCGCGGCTGATACCTGTCAGACGACCTTTTACATTGTGCTCAACACTCCTCCGGTGGCGACCTGTCCGGGTGATGACAGTCTGTTTGTGTGCGACTTGAGTGATATATGCGTTGCCGGTTTTAGCGGTTCCGATCCCAACGGTAACCTGCAATCTGTAACGGCCATTGGCGGTACACTGAGCGGCGACACGGTCTGTTTCACACCGGTTGAGGGCATGAACACGATAACGCTGATAGCTGCTGATTCCTGTGGAGTGGCGGATACCTGTCAGACGAATATCTTTATTGCGCTCAACAGTCCGCCGGTAGCGACCTGTGCTGATAGTGACACACTGTTCATGTGTGAGTTGAGTGAAGTATGTATTCCCCCGTTCTACTGTTATGATACCGATGGTAACCTAGCCTCGTGTGAGGTATCACCCGGTACGCTCGACAGCGAAGCAGTCTGTTTCACGCCGGTTGAAGGCACTAACACGATAACGCTTATAGCTACTGATTCCTGTGGCGCGACAGATACCTGTCAGACGACCTTTTACATTGTGCTCAACAGGCCGCCTCAAGTCAGTTGCCCTAACGACAGCACTATATATGACTGCGTCCTACCGGATTCTGTGTGCCTTTCCAGCTTTAGCGCAAACGATCCTGACGGTAATATGCAGTCGTGCACCCTCAATGGTGAGCCGTATACCCCTGGTACCCCTTACTGTATCGCCCCGAATTGGGGGGTGAATATTCTGACATTTGCCTGCTCTGATTCGTGTGGAGCTATCGCGCAGTGTACGGTACACGTAGCCGTAGTAGACACATGTGTTAAGTGTCCGAGCATCGTAATTGAGAAAACACATAAGACGATTCAGGGAACGCATGAGTTTGTGGACGTTATTATAACCTCCGGTTCGCTTAGATTCGGTGGTTTCGATTTTCTAATAGCTTATGACGCCTCGGCTCTGACCTTCCAGAATGCCAGTGAACATGATCCTGACCCTCTTGACACGCTCGAGTACCTGTATGACAACTGCAACTGGGAGTATTTCACTTACCGGTATGGTCCGTTCGGTAACTGCGGCAACCAGTGCCCGAGTGGCTTGTTGAGAGTAGTCGGTATGGCCGAAATCAACAATGGCGCGGTACATCCGTCCTGCTTTACACTTCCTCCACCATTCGCTTTGTTTACTCTGGACTTTTTGGTCACGAATGACCTGACTTTCGAGTGCCAGTACGTGCCGATCCACTTCTTCTGGATGGATTGCGGCGATAACTCCATCTCGTCGAAAGACGGTGACACTCTCTTGGTTTCAGAGAATGTCTATGACTATGGCGGCGGCCCGCAGAATCCTGGCGTGCCCGGACCCTTTGGGAAATACCTCGAGATTACCGATATGTATGCCGGCTTCCCGACCTATACTGGCGTCCAGGCCGAGTGCCTTGTGGATCCCGATGGGGATGGTCCCAAGCTGCCTCCTATTCAGTGCATTGACTTCTACAACGGCGGCATCGATATTGTCTGTGTTGCAGAGCTTGACGATCGCGGTGACATCAACCTCAACGGTAATAAGAACGAGATCGCTGATGCGGTCATGTTCACCAACTACTTCATCTATGGTCTGGGTGTCTTCCACCTCAACCAGCCCGGTCAGATTGCAGCCACCGACGTCAATGCCGATGGTCTGACGCTATCCGTGGCCGACCTGGTGTACCTGATTCGGGTTATTGTAGGCGATGCTCTGCCGTATCCGAAACTGGCTCCAGTAGCAGCCAACTACACGGTTGACCGTGGAGTTATCTCGGTGGATGCCGAGATGGGTGCGGCCTATGTGGTTGTCGAAGGCGACGCTACGCCGAGCCTGCTGGTTCCTCAGATGCAGATGAAGTACAACTATGACGCCGAGCAGAACGTCACACGTGTGCTGGTCTTCTCGTTGGAGGGCAACGGCTTCAGTGGCGAGTTCCTCAATGCTGACGGTTCTGTCGTGAGCCTTGAGCTGGGCAGCTACGAAGGCGCCGTGGTCAAAGCGACTAATATCCCGGCTGACTTCACACTGAACCAGAACTATCCGAACCCGTTCAACCCGACCACCACGATCAGCTTCAACCTGTCAGTTGCCAGCGACTACACGCTGACCATGTACAACGTGACTGGTCAGCAGGTGGCTGAGTTCAGCGGCAGACACGAGGCTGGCACTGTTTCGATTGAGTGGAATGCTTCGGATATGGCTTCCGGTGTTTACTTCTATCGTTTGCAGGCTGGTCAGTTCGACAACACCAAGAAGATGATTCTTCTCAAGTAGCTCGGAGGGACACCGGCAAGGAAGTTTACTCTCTGCTTCAAAGAAAAGCCAACCCTACCCGGCGATGGGCAGACACCCACCGTCGGGTAGGGTTTTTTCTATCACTGACATGACATTGCTTTACGGTCGAGCGGACATCAGGCGGTAGGTACATCAAAATCACACGAGTCTGACTTACTGAATTGAAATCTCGAGGCAGAAGCCAAGCAGGAAACTGCAAAAACGGCTTGATTTTCCCCTCTCAGGCACTATAATGGCACCGGCGATGTTTATTAGCAAAGCTGCCGCAGGTAGTTGCTCGTTTTCTTAGTAGAGACGAGAGCATTGATTTAAGGCCTGACGAAAGTTAACCGTTTAGATTGAGGATAGAATGGAATGAAGTTTACAGACCATCTTGAAGGTAATGTTGTCATCCTTGACGTTTCCGGCAAGATTATGGGCGGGGAGGAGAGCACCATGTTTCACGGCAAAATCCACGAGTACATCAATCAGAACAAAAAGAATGTGGTGGTCGATATGGCCAAGGTCGACTGGATGAACTCGGTGGGATTAGGGATGTTGATTTCGGCCTTGACCACTGTGAAGAACGGCGGTGGCCGATTGGTGCTGGCTAATATTACCAAGATCGAGTCTATCCTGACTATCACGCGTCTTATCACAGTCTTTGAGCATTACGACAGCCGCGAGGAAGCGCTGAAATCACTTGCGGGATAGGCAGTTTTTTGGAGCTTGAAAAGCCTCTGCAAAAGGGGCTTTTTTATTGGGCAGGTAGTTTCCTCAATCCTGTTGCGTTGAGTTATTAAAAAGGTTAAAATCGTTTTATGCCTGCCAACAACTTCAAGTAAGGAGAGAATGACAATGATAAGCAAGATCGAACAGCTACTGGGGGCCGATAAGGATCTCTTGACCTATGAATGCAAAGGCATTCCAAAATCACGCCTGTACCTGCCGGGGCCGAATTTTATCGATGACGTCGTGAGCCAGAGTGATCGTCCTCCGGCGGTGCTGCGCTCGCTCAATTGGATTTTCAACACCGGCCGGTTGGCCGGTACCGGTTATGTCTCTATCCTGCCGGTTGACCAGGGGATCGAGCATTCCGGTGGCGCTTCCTTTGCTCCCAACCCGGATTATTTTGATCCGGCCAAGATTGTCGAGCTGGCCATCGAGGGTGGCTGCAACGGCGTGGCCTCAACCTACGGTGTGCTCGGAGCGATTGCCAGAAAATACGCACACAAAATCCCGTTTGTTCTCAAGCTGAATCACAATGAACTGCTGACCTATCCCAACAAGTACGACCAGGTGATGTTCGCCAACGTTGAAAACGCCTTCAACATGGGTGCTGTCGGCGTTGGGGCGACAATCTATTTCGGCTCCGAGGAATCAATGCGGCAGCTTCAGGAAGTGACCGAGGCTTTCTCTATGGCCCACGAACTGGGGATGTTTACCGTGCTTTGGTGCTACCTGCGCAATAACGCTTTCAAGGCCGACAAAGATTACCATGTCTCAGCCGACCTTACCGGCCAGGCCAATCATCTTGGGGTGACTATCGAGGCCGACATCGTCAAGCAGAAGCAGCCCGAAAACAATGGAGGCTTTACAGCTTTGAAATTCGGCAAGACTCACAAGAAGGTGTACGATGAACTAACCACCGACAACCCCATAGACCTCTGCCGTTATCAAGTTGCCAACTGCTACATGGGGCGGGTTGGGCTGATTAACTCCGGCGGTGCTTCAGGTGGAGCTGACGACCTCGCTCAGGCGGTCAGGACGGCGGTGATTAACAAGCGCGCCGGCGGCACCGGGCTTATCTCCGGCCGTAAAGCCTTCCAGAAACCGATGAAAGACGGCGTCGAGCTGCTCAACGCCATTCAGGATGTGTAT
>CAZYRH010000166.1:0-4616 GCA_964650395.1 uncultured Ignavibacteriales bacterium | reverse complement strand
CGCTTTGAAGAGTTTTACTTATAAGCAGAGCGGCATGGATAGTCGGATACATGTTTTACATTATTGAGGTAATGAGAGATGAAAAACATCTTAGTAACAGGATCAGTAGGGCAGATTGGCTCAGAACTAACCATGGAATTGCGCAAAAGATACGGCAATGACAATGTGGTAGCCGGAGGACGTAAGACCAAGCCAAGTGAAAAATTGCTGAATTCAGGACCGTTTGAAGTCGTTGATTGCACGAACATGGATACGTTAAGAAGCGTCGTCAAGAAATATGACATAGATACTATCTTTCATCTTGCCGCCATACTCTCAGCAGTGGCGGAAGCCAAACCGCAGCTTGCCTGGGATGTGAATATCAATGGGCTGTATAATGTTTTAGAAGTAGCTCGGGAAAGTAAATGTGCAGTTTTTACTCCAAGTTCCATTGGCGCTTTTGGTCCCTCGACTCCTCTGGATGACACCCCTCAAGATACTATTCAGCGTCCCAACACCATGTACGGTGTAACCAAAGTCGCCGGAGAGCTGCTTTGCAATTACTATCATAAAAGATTTGATGTTGATACGCGCGGTGTTCGTTATCCCGGAATCATCTCCAATGAAACGCTACCCGGTGGCGGTACGACCGACTACGCGGTAGAGATATACTATGAGGCGATTAAGAATAAAAAATACACCTGCAATCTCGGCGCCGGGACTTTCCTGGACATGATGTACATGCCGGACGCCATCAAAGCTGCGATTGATCTTATGGAAGCTGATCCAAGTAAGTTAAAACACCGAAATGCTTACAATGTCACTGCTATGAGTTTTGATCCGGAGATTATCGCCTCTGAAATCAAGAATATAATACCGGATTTCACCATGGATTACAAGATAGACCCGGTCAAACAGGGAATTGCCGATAGCTGGCCCAACAATATGGATGATTCCGCGGCCAGAGAAGAATGGGGATGGGAGCCCGACTACACCCTTGAAGAGATGACAAAAGATATGATTGAAGTTCTTTCGAAGAAGCTTAAATAAGAATATTCAAACCACGAAAATGAACAAAGAGTCGTGTAACAGATAAATCTGTAGGAGTCGTAATGTCAGTAAAGAACTTGAACAATGCTTTAGACCGCGCCTTAAATGAACTCAAGGCAAAAGGTACCGCCAAAGGTAAAGAGATGGTCATTACCGGCGTGAAGCCGGCAGGCGGTAAGAACGGACCTCGTTACTACATTGAAGGCGAAGGAGACAAGGAATTCATCAAGATGAATGCCAACTCATATCTTGGGATGTCCCTTCGTAAAGATGTCATAGAAGCGGAAGAAGAGGCCGCCAAACAGTTCGGTGCCGGGCCGGGATCCGTCCGGTTTATCAGCGGCACCTACCGACCGCATATTGAACTGGAAGAAAAGATAGCGAAATTCCTTGATCGGGAAGCTGCTATGCTCTTCAGCTCAGCATACGTAACGAGCATGGGTGTTATCGTACCATTGACGACAAGCGAGACGGTTGTTGTCAGCGATGAATTGAACCACAACTGCATCATCCAGTCAATGAGGCTTTCCCGACCGGCCGGTAAGTTCATATACAAACACAACGACATGGCGGATTTTGAAGCCAAACTCAAAGAGAGTATCGGCAAGGGAAAGAGAGCCCTGGTTGTTACCGACGGTATCTTCAGCATGAGAGGCGACAATGCCCCTCTGGATAAGTTGGTTGACATCTGTGAGAAATATAACAGTGAGTTTGAAGAAGGCGTGATTTCTATTGTGGATGATTCTCATGGTATTGGCGCTTTAGGAAAGACGGGAAGAGGAACGGAACAGTATTTGAATACGAAGGTTGACATACTTATCGGCACCCTGGGCAAGGCCTTCGGTGTCAATGGCGGCTTTGTGGCGTCGTCGGCCACCATAATTGAGTACCTACGTGAGACAGCACCCATGTACGTCTATTCCAACCCGATAACCGTTTCTGAATCGCGCGCCGCCATGAAGGCTATCAGCATTCTCGACAGCCCGGAAGGCCTCAAGATACTGGCCCATCTCGGCAAAATGACCAAGAGGTTCGAAACAGGTCTGAAAGACGCCGGCTATGAAACCATTGAAGGCCCCCATCCGGTGGTCCCGCTGATGGTTCGAGATACACAGAAAACAACCGATCTTGTGAACTTTCTGACCCAAAATGGCGTGCTGGCCACCGGCTTGAACTTCCCGGTAGTTCCCAAAGGCGATGAAGAAATCAGGTTCCAGGTCAGCGCCGATCATACCGAAGCCGACATCAACTACGTAATCAGTGTCCTGAGGGCCTATAAAGAGACGCATTAGCAAGCGGGAGCGAGACCTGGATGTTCACGCGGTCACGGAGATGTACGCTGGTGGATTATTTCAAGATAATTTGATTTAGGCATAACCAATCTGATATGGGGAATGATCAATTAATGAAAAAGAGAAACACGAAGTGGAATTACATGGGTTTCATTACTCTGTTGACAGCACTTGCCACTTGTGCGATTGCTCTGAGCAACTGGCGGCAGTTGGGTGTCATGGAGGGTACATTAGGTGCTCTGAGAGAGAGTACTCGTCTTTCACAAGCGCCGCTCTTGAGGGTGGTTTTAGGTCCCAATGTTGATGCAAAGCCTATTGTGAGTTACCTCCCTACGGAAGAAGGAGGCGAAAGGTGGGCGCTGTGGTACTGGGTTATAAATGTCAGCGATCATCCTGCACACGAGCTTCGCTACTACCACGAGACCACGACAAATGAGGAGATCAATCCCCCAACTCGGGATGAGTATGAAGGCCGACGTTCGAAACAGATTACTTGGCCGGGAGACGTTTTAGAGTGTGGCTATGATTCAAAGCTCCGGCAGCAGGCAGTAGATGAACTAAAGGAAGGACACAAACTCTTCCGGCATTTCTATGTTCAATACGAGGACCAGTACGGCAACTCGTATACTTATAAGGCCAAGTGGCGGATCGAAGACTATGAAACCGGCAAACCGTTGGGATTTTATCTGCTTGAGTACACTAAGGTTGTTAAATAGCTAATATTCTGCTCATGGCAACGTGCGTAACCAGCCTGCAATGTTAGCCCCTGAGATCGCCACGTCGTCCGGTGGTTACCGGACTCCTCGCGATGACGGGTCTTGACGGTAGCCAACGAGAATCCAGGGTTGTGTTTCCAACAGACAGAGCCCATACTCCGTCATTGCGAGTCCGCCTTTGGTGGACGTGGCAATCTCATTAGTGACCATGAACAGGCAATCCTACATATACATCATGACCAACAAAAGCCAACGAGTCCTATACACTGGAGTTACGAGTGACCTTAGAAAACGGGTTTACCAACACAAGGAAGGCTCTGTGCCCGGATTCACAAGAAAGTACAACGTCAAAGAACTCGTTTACTTCGAGGTATTCGATGACATCCGTGACGCCATTGCCCGTGAAAAGCAGATCAAGAAGGGGTCACGCCAGAAGAAAATTGACCTCATTAACGCCATGAATCCTGAGTGGCGGGACCTGAGTGAGGAACTGTGGTAATAGTGGATATTGAGATCGCCACACTGTACCCTACCCATCGGGTGGGTTTTGACATTAGATATACGCCGTTTATCCAAACCCACCTGTCAGTTTCAGTAGCCCGCCTCAAGAGGGCAAAACCCCGACATACAAACAGTTGAGATTGTAGCCTGACTGTGCTTCACAGTGCGACGAACGAGGGAATGCAAGCGAGCAGCGCAAAGGATAGCGGCCTGGTAGACGCATCAGACAAAGAAGGTGGCAACCGCTGCGAGCCAGATAATAACCGAGGCTATATAGCCGGCGGCGCGGCCGCGACCAATGAACAAGCTCACCGCGGAGTATACCAGGGCAATACCGAGCCTGGCTGTCCACCGGTACAACTGAGCAAAATGGTAAGCATCGGCCAGCAGTAACAAACCAGCCAATAACAACGATATGTAGATCAGCCAGTAAGGTTGTTTTATCGAAGGATGCTTTGTGTTTAATGCTGGCTTGGTCTGTTCAGCGGCCATCGTTGTACTCCTTTAGAAAATCCTCAATCCCCTTGGTGATCGCCTTGGCGATTTTCTTGCGGAACTTCTCCGTCTTCAGCATCGCCTCTTGCTCCGGTATTATCATAAAGGCGCATTCAACCAATACCGCCGGGTACTGCGTCGGTCGATTGACCGCCAAATTGCCGTAGTAGAGTCCGTGGTCGGCAAGGCGGATGGCTTTCAACATCTCAGTTTGAACGCACCTGGCGAGGTTCATCGAGTGCGGGTGGTAGTAGTAGCTTGAGGTCCCATTGTTGGTAAAGGGATTGACGCCGTCAGGGAGAGCATTATTGTGGATGGACACAAACAGGTCGGCATTATTCAGTTTGGCTATCTTTGGTCGGTCGTATAACTCAACATCTCTATCATCTTCACGAGTCATGACAACTTTCGCCTTTTTAGACTGCAGCTCCTTTTTCAAGACCAGTGCGATAGCAAGATTAGCCTCGGCTTCAGTGTAACCGGTCGGCCCTATAGCGCCCGGATCCTTGGAATGGCCTGGATCGATAACAATGGTTTTACCTTTCAAAGTTCTGAGATTGGAAGGTGGCTTGTTGAGTTGAAA
>CAZYRH010000165.1:3368-4641 GCA_964650395.1 uncultured Ignavibacteriales bacterium | reverse complement strand
GCAAGTGAGCCGCGGGCAAGTGGTCCAGGAAGTCCGGCCAGTAACCGATGCACCAAGGGGGGTGTTCTTAGTTTAGCCAGCTCCTGCCTGGCATCGCCTGACCTTCCCTGGGCCAAGAGCCCTTCGATACGAAAGAGGCGCTGTTGAGCCAGAAGTCGATGATACAACTCTCCATGCTCTTTGAGAAAGGCCTCATCCTGTCCCCACACCCGCTCCATCAATCGGACGCGCGAATCGGCATAGCCAAACGCATCGGCGAAAATCAGGCGTGGTGATCCGGTTGATTTCATACGAGTCGGCCTTTTCGAGACGCTTCAGGTGACGATTGAGATGTTTCCGGCGTTTTGGCGGCAACCGATCCCAGTAATCGTCCCAGCTACCCCGGTGGTCATATAGAGGGAATGGAAACCTCTCACGGCCTGATAGTCGTACTTGCCCCGGTAATGGTCGAGCAGTTCAACATACTTTCGCGTGGTGCTGATTTGCGCCTCCATGTTCTCCGCCACAAAAACATCCCAGCCTTACAACTGCAGGAGATGTTTCATCAATTCGGCCACAAGAGCCAAGTCGGCGGTTATGAAATTCACCCTCGGCGTGAAATGAGAGGCCAGAAAGGGCAGGTCTTTGGCTCTCGTTATCCTAAAGGCGAAAGATCTGCGACAGATCGGGGCAACAGCGACCAGCTGACTGTCGGACCAGATAGCTATGATCGACAGTGAGCGTTCGAGGCCATATGCCTGTATTAGCTCGGCAAACCACTGGTGCTTCATAAAGGCGTGATCCACTTCGGAGTTGGCAACCAGTTCATTCCAGGCCTGTTCGAGCTTCAGAAACTCATCAAGAGTTGTGATGACCTTATGTGTAGTAGTCAAGACTTAACCTGACACTGCTGTCTCTGTCTGCAAGGTCGAATCCAGCAATTTTTCTTTGGCCAAAGGCACGGAATCGATAAACGTCTGCATCGGCGTCTTCCCGAAACAGTACTTCCCAGTGTGTGGTTGCTGCTCATTGTACTCCAAAAAACAAGTATCGGCGTCATCCTGTAGTTTGTCAAGGGTCTGGTAGATCTTTTTTCGGAAAGCAGTGCGGTAGAACTCGTTGAGCATAGTCTTGTGGAACCGTTCGCAGATGCCGTTTGTCTGCGGCTGTCGCGCTCGGGTTATGCTTGGCATTCGCAGGCTGCTGCTTTCAGCACAACAATCTGCAAAATTATGCCTTGACTTTCAGCCCGTTTGTGTCTATTTATTAAGGATGCGCATTCGCAATTGCTTCG
>CAZYRH010000165.1:0-3268 GCA_964650395.1 uncultured Ignavibacteriales bacterium | reverse complement strand
ATCGAGCCCATGCGCCAGGAGATGGCCGGGGTTATAGAGTCTTTGCACAGTCGCAATGATGTCCATGTATGTGTTGTCACAGGTGCTGGGCGTGGATTTTGTGCCGGCGGAGATATTAGGATCATGGAAGAACTCATACGAAATGGTGATTTCGATCGTGTTCAAACATTTTTGCAATGGGGTAAAGCGATTCTTGTCGGTATCAGGACTCTGTCTATCCCGGTAATTGCTGCCGTTAACGGGCCTGCCGCTGGGGCAGGAATGAATCTGGCTTTGGCCTGCGACTTCAGGATTGCTTCTGACCGGGCCACATTCGGCCAGGCATTCGTCAATATCGGGCTTCACCCGGATTGGGGAGGCACATACTTTCTACCGCGAATGGCGGGACCGTCGAGGGCACTGGAGATGTTCTGGACCGGCCGTGTTATAGACGCTGCGGAAGCCCTGACAATGGGAATTGTGGACATGGTGGTACCGCATGATGACTTTGCGAGAAAAGTCGATGAGCTTGTTCAGGACCTTGCCACGCGGCCCAGGAGGGTGTTGGCCCTTTCAAAAAAGAATGTGTACGAAGGGCTTGAGAATGACCTGGAAGGGGTTTTGCAGTATGAGGCTTCTGCACAGGCCGATTGTCTACGATCAGATGAGGCATTGAGCGGGATGCGCCGCTTTCTCAAAGACAAAGCTGCAAGAAAGCCGAGGGAATGAGAATAGTAGACCGCTACAGAGAGCTGGCCGGTCAAATCGCAAGGTTCGGCTTTATGAAGGGGCTGGTTTACTTGTTTGACGCTGTACTCAATCGACTTATTTTCTTCCATTGCCTGCATCTGTTCTTCCTGGACCGTACACAAGTGAAACGTCCCCCTGTAATCGACAGCGAACTGCTTTCCTTTCGGCTTACAACTGTGGATGACTTGCCAGGGATTCTGGATCAAGCAAAACACCAAATAGATGAGTTGAATCGAGGATACATCTTGAGTGGCACCCAAAAAAACGACCTGCTTTTTCTGACTTATGTTGGTACCGAGTTGGCCGGATTGACGTGTGTCCATCTTCGGGGAAGGCCAAAACTTCCTTTTGGCCTTCGCCTTAGGCTGCCTGACTCAGTTATATACAACTATGGGGCTTTTACGTTTCCCAAGTTCCGTGGACGTAATCACCAGGGTTTGAGACATTATGAACTGCTTCATCAACCACAGTGCGAGGACAGCACAGGTCTGATCGGGAACGTATTATATACTAACTTCCGCTCCCTGCGAGGCGTCAAGAAGAGCGGGTATAGGCTTCTTGGGAAAATCCGGTACTTTCGCATAAGGGGCAGGTATTTCGTTTGGCTTTCAAGGGGCCTCAAGAGATTCGGCGTGGGAAAGTACTCTAGTGCAGAAGAGTAGTGCTGATGGCAGGTTCCTTTCGAAGGCGGACAAGATCAACTAGGCCATGTGTGATTCCGTTGCGCGTGGAACCAGCGATGCCGGATGTTCGGGTCCAACTGAGAACGCTGGTCAGCTACGAACTCCATGACGTCGCCTCGAATACACGAATGCCTGTGGTGGGACGGATGGCCAATGAGATCTCCTGAGCTAGCAGATGGGCCCGATTGCAGATTGCGACAATGACTGAGATCACCGGCTTGCTCGTTGCCGACAGCCTTTCCTTTGAGAACGAGCCCACCGTACGAAAGAAACAGCGCCCGGGATTTTCCTTAGCCCTTCCTTGATGTAATGGCGCATCCAGTAGTAGAACGGAATTGGGCGACGAGGATACACCCTGACGTTGTAGTATTATCTTTTGTCCATTTTCCAGTTGTCATACCAGGGCATGTCCGTCAGGAGGTCGATTTCGTCAATGTCAGCGGTGTCGCACGCACGTTTAACAAGCTGTTCGAACAGGACACGGCCGGGGGAGCACTTGGCATAGTTTTCGTCGTAACCAAGTTTCCAGATGAATATGGACCGGTTAAACCGTATGGCCAGATTTCCAGTGAGGGTTTTTCCGTCGGCAACCAGGAACTCCCACTCCAGCCAGCCGCACTCTGACAACCGGCGGGTGAGAGTTGTATAGAAGGAAATAAGCGTGGGCGAATTCAGAATTGCCGTACCGGTCCTGCCTTTCCAGCCGCTGGCTTCAACTCCCATGAACCGGGGCAGATCCTCTGATGTAGCATCTTCACCATCAAGAAACACTGTTTCTACGCCGGATAATTTCTTGAGTTTGTTAGCTTCCTTGTTCATGTTGCTTCGGAAATTACTGCTTAGACTCGCACGGTAATCCTTGAACTTTCCTTGGGTTTTCAAGTAGGCGCCGACACCGTCGAACGTCTTCGTAATTGCTGCCCCCTTCAGGCCGCCTTTCGACAAAGCGAGAACAGGGGATCTCACGGTGACACGCCGGAATTCGAGATAGAGCCGTGCAGGGTATTCCCTTCCCGCTGCTTGTAGCAGAACCGCAACGACTTCACCCTCGCGCCCGTCTGCGACTACCGCATCACCTGAAATTGTCTGGTTACCGCTTAACGTGTGCAGAACCGGGCGCTCAAAACCGATGAACCTGCGGTGCGTGACAACTAGGGGAAGCACACCTACCAGTTCATCGCCGTCGTACCCAAATACACAAAACCATGATTCGTTGTCCCCGAGGCAATGTTCAAAGTGCGAAGCGACCCAGGTGTAAGAATGCATTGGCAGTCGGTACGGAGCCTTGAGGGCCAGTTGATTCCACTCGTCCGCATGACCAGCCAAATCGTCCAGCGTTTTGACTACCTCAACCGTAATCGTGCTATTGCGCATAAGTCGTTCAGCCCGGAAAGTTCTGATCGAGCCGGAGCTATTCTACACCCGTGGCATTTGTCGACCGGGCAAGTTGCCGGAATTTGTCGGGAGCGTGGCTCAATTCCGAGTTGGCAGCCAACCCGTTTCGGGCCTCGCTGACACCCCGGTTGCGCGCCGCGCCTGCTCCCTGGTTGTCGGTGAGGATGTACCTGATGCGGTCCCCATAAGGGGCGATCATCTCCTCGGTTCGATCGGTGGAGCCGTCATCGACGACAATCAACTCGTCGCCGTCTTCCAACTGCATGAGCACAGAGGCGATAGCGCGTCCCAGAAGGTGGGCACGATTGTAAGTCGGCACTATAACCGAGATGGAAGACTTGCTCATTGACATAGAACCTGTATGTCGGATGAATTGGCCGAGGCCATGTCGAACCACCCGACTACATTGGAACCACAGAATATTGTGCCACCACTTCGGACATAACCAATACGGGGCTGCT
>CAZYRH010000164.1:0-4746 GCA_964650395.1 uncultured Ignavibacteriales bacterium | reverse complement strand
GAGGCATATATTATAATCGTACGCTTAATAGAAAGCTGCTTATGTGCTTGTCCTATGTATATTAATGTGCAGAGATTCAAGACACTGTAGCGAAGATTGGAAATCATTATTAGTAACATATTTGTATTATGACAAAATTCGAAAACTCTGACGACATCAAAGTAATTGTAGCAACCGACTGCGGCTCGACCACGACCAAAGCTATATTGATCGAATACATCAATGGTGAATACCGATTGATTGTCCGCGGCGAAGCACCAACCACTGTCGAGGCGCCATTTGAAGATGTAACGATGGGGGTACTGAACGCTGTGGCTGAGGTAGAAGAACTCTCCGATCGCAAGCTGTTAGATGAGAACGGAAAGCTCATTACCCCTTCAAACGGCAAAGTTGGTACCGACATATACATTTCGACCTCGTCTGCCGGCGGCGGCTTGCAGATGATGGTTGCCGGCGTTGTGCGGTCGATGACAGCAGAGTCTGCCGAACGAGCGGCTCTTGGCGCTGGGGCGATTGTCATGGATGTCATTGCCTCCAACGACAAGCGCTTGCCGCATCAGCAGATTGAGCGCATTCGTCACCTGCGCCCGGATATGATTCTGTTGTCGGGCGGTATTGACGGCGGGACAACCACTCACGTGGTGGAGATTGCCGAGCTTATCGCCGCCGCCGACCCTCGTCCTCGCTTGGGCTCAACTTATAACCTCCCGGTCATTTACGCCGGAAATAAAGATGCTACTGAAAACGTTAAGAACACTCTGGCAAGCAAAGTTGACTTGAAGACCGTGGCCAACCTCAGGCCGGTTCTGGAATATGAAAATCTTGGGCCAGCGCGCGAGGAAATCCATGAATTGTTTATGGAGCATGTGATGGCGCAGGCTCCGGGATACAAAAAGCTGATGTCCTGGACCGATGCCCCGATTATGCCGACTCCAGGAGCGGTTGGCCTGATTATTCAAACCATCGCTGAACAGTACAATATCGAAGCTATCGGGGTCGACATCGGTGGCGCTACAACGGACATCTTTTCGGTCTTTCGACCCGATGGGAAAACACCGGTGTTTAACCGCACCGTATCGGCCAACTTAGGCATGTCATACTCTATCTCAAACGTTTTTGCGGAGGCCACTCTGCCGATGATAATGCGGTGGGTACCGTTTGATATGGACGAGCGCGACCTAAGAAACCGCGTGAAGAACAAAATGGTACGTCCGACAACGATTCCTCAGTCGATGGAGGAACTGATTTTTGAGCAAGCGGTGGCCAAAGAAGCTCTCCGCCTGGCTTTCATCCAACACAAAAACTTCGCCACTGTCCTCAAGGGGATCCAGCAGCAGAGGACTATTGCAGATGCTTTTGAGCAGTCGGCCTCGGGGGCAACTATCGTCAACATGATGTCGCTCAACATGCTCATCGGCTCGGGCGGTGTGCTTTCTCACGCCCCGCGACGTCAGCAGTCCGCCCTGATGCTTATCGACGCCTTTCAACCGGAAGGGATAACTCGTTTAGCGGTCGATTCGATCTTCATGATGCCACAGCTTGGCGTCCTCACCGAAGTGCACAAGCAAGCAGCGACTGAGGTGTTCATCAAAGATTGTCTGATCCACCTGGGCACCTGTGTGGCGCCAGCCGGAACTTCTAAAAAACCCGGACCGGTTTTGAAATATACCATCGAATTGCCGTCCGGCGAAGTGTCGGGCAGTCTCAACTATCTTGAGATGAAACGGTTTGAGTTTGGCTTGGACGAGAGTGGACTACCCCAAACCGTCAAAGCGGTCTTAGAACCGGAACGAGGCTACGACTTGGGGAATGGAAAAGGCGCCAAGGTGGAGGCTGAGCTGAATGGCGGCGTAGTGGGGATCATACTCGATGGCCGTGGTCGCCCGTTTGATCTTTCCTCAGTGAGTGGTAATGACAGAGTCACATATCTGAAAAAATGGATGCGGGAGCTGGATATCTATCCCGCAGAGAGACTCTAAATGGAACGACAACTCGCAAGAAGAACCATAATTGGAGCGCTGCTCTTGGCAGCAGTGCTCAGTACAACAGTGATGGCTGAGCAACATTATGTCAGCCTGGCGGGAAGCTTTTCTATAGCCTACCCTGACGATTGGGCACAGGTTGATTATCGGCTTGTCGACACTTATCTGCTGCAAAACAAGGCAGGCAAACCCATTTTTGACTATGATGCTGTCTTTGCTATGAAAAACGTCCCTCAGTTTTTCTCCGGTAACTACCTCATTCTGACGGTTGACACTGTGGGGGAGTTAAATGAAGGGAAAATCGACTCTGTTTTAAATGAGTTGAGCCGAGGCTTTGGCAAAAAGGTTAAGTATTTTCCCGTGGCAGATTTCGTGGCCGACCTTAAATCCAACACGCCCAGCTACGACCCGGAAACAAAAACAGTGACCATCTTGAATGAAATCATGAATGAAAACCAACCTTTGAAGAAAAATTTGTTAATGTTGAAATTCTACGAACGAGGAATTGCAACATTTTACTTCTACTCCCCGGATTCTTTGTTTGAAGCGAGCAAATCCTTGTTTGAGCAAATTGCCGCCTCATTTTCAACGAAAAACATTAATGCCCTCCTGCCAAAAGAGCAGTTGAAGTTAGCCGACTTCAAAGATGTCGCCCAGAAAGAGAATAGCGACAAGAAATCCAAAAACTTCTATCTCTATTTTGGGGTTGCCTTGGTCTTGATCATACTGGTCGTTATCAGGCGCCTTAAGAGACGGCCGATGAAGCGAGAGTTGCGCTAAGAAAGGAACACCTATGGCTCATGCCTATACACCCGGACTGAAAGTAACAGACAACCTCCTGGTCAAGAAAAATCGCATCCTGCCCCTCAAAGGTGAGGTGGTTGTGAAGGTCGGAGATAAAGTCAACCCGGATGACGTGGTCGCTCGTACCGAACTGCCCGGCAATATTGTTCCCATCAATGTAGCCAACAAACTGGGGATTCCTCCCGAGGACATTAACGAATTCATGGTGAAAAAAGAAGGGGACACCATAGAAAATGGAGAGGTCATAGCAATAAAGAAGTTCCCTCTCATTAAGAGATGGTCAACTATTTGCAAAACGTCTATTACGGGAACTATTGAGTCCATTTCCAGCATCACCGGCCAGGTTCTGCTGCGCGGCCTGCCGATTCCTGTTGAGGTCAAAGCCTATCTTCGAGGTGAGGTAACCGAAGTCATTCCGAATGAAGGGGTTGTTGTGGCCTGTACTGGAGCTTTCGTGCAGGGGATTTTTGGCATTGGTGGAGAAACGTTCGGGGCTCTTCAGACCGCCACCCTTGACAATACCACCGTCCTGACTGACAAGTTGATTAGTTCCGACATGGCCGGTAAAGTGGTCGTCGGTGGGTCATTGGTAACGGCTGATGCGCTGAAGAAGGCAATTCAGGTTGGTGCCAAGGGGATTATCGTTGGCGGATTCGATGACAAGGACCTGCGCGACTTTCTGGGCTATGACATCGGAGTAGCCATCACCGGCTCGGAAAACATCGGGATAACCCTGGTCGTCACAGAGGGCTTCGGGCAAATCAATATAGCCGAGAGGACCTTTGATCTGCTAAAAGCCCACGAAGGGCAAATGGCCTGTATCAACGGCGCCACCCAGATCAGAGCCGGAGTGATTCGCCCCGAGGTGGTGATTCCTGCGCAAGATCAGGAGCAAGTCGCCTCTAAGTACATACAGCGCACGATGGAAGGGCTGGCTGTCGGTTCGCCAGTGCGCGTCATCCGCCACCCCCACTTTGGGCGTCTCGGTACAGTTGTCGCTCTCCCCTCCCCGCTTCAGAAACTTGAGTCGGAATCTGTCGCACGAGTGCTGGAAGTGGAATTTGACTCCGACGAACGGGCTATCATCCCCCGTGCCAATGTGGAGATGATTGAGGGGTAAGGCAGATAAATGGTAGGTCTGTCCCAGACCTTCCCTACAAATTATTTTATCCACGGAACGTCAGGCGAAATGCCGAAAGAAGTAAGGTTACAAAATGAACCCTAAAAAAGAGAAAATAGTTGCAATAATGAAGGAAAATTCTCCTCATGCCTACTTGGCAACGTGTGAAGATGACCAGACAAGAGTACGTCCAGTTTCTCCAATAGTGGAAGACAATATGTCTATCTGGATAACGACTTTCTGCTCGTCGAGAAAGGTAAAACAGATAAAACAAAATCCCAAGGTGTGTCTTGCCTTTGTCGAACATCCCCAGGGAGATAAAGCCGCCACTGTGATAGGAAAAACCGAAATAGTCCCAGATATGGAACAGAAAAGAAGAGTGTGGAATTTGGCGACTTTCAATTTATTGGAATATTTTCCAGAGGGAACAGAGAGCGATGAGTATTGCCTGCTTAAGATAACTATCGAAAAGATTGAATGGAGAGATAGCTGGACAAGCGAATCGAAAACTTATGAACCATAACAGGAATCAACGTACCGCAAAGAGCCTGTAGCCCCCCAATGGATGGGGATTTTAGAAGTGGCAAGCACTCAACAAAAACGATTCCCCCACCTGAAAGGTGGGCTACATGTCTGTGCGCGGCGTACGTCCCCATGCGCTGCGTTACCTCAATCCTTCGTATTCAGATAGATGGCAGATCTGTCCCAGACCTTCCCTACAAGTTACTGTACGTGGCGTACATCCCCGTGCGCCGCTTTATTCAGTGAACACGGCGGATGAGGATACCCGTCGTGCACAAAGTTTAAGTCGGGTTTCTCCCCGCCTGCAGCGGATCAAAC
>CAZYRH010000163.1:0-4806 GCA_964650395.1 uncultured Ignavibacteriales bacterium | reverse complement strand
TGACTTCACTCATGGCAAAAGATACGTTGTGCCTGTCAAAATTCAGTTCTCTGTATGGCATGAGGTGTCTCCTTCTGTAAGTCGCTAAAAACCAAAGGATACACCTTCTGCCTTTTACACACTTCTAAAGATATTACCGCGTGCAGGCACTTAGCCCGGCGGCTGGAGCCTTAGAACGGGACGGCCAAACCACACAACCGCCATAGACATTACTGTGGCAGTTTCTTCCGTAAAGGCGATTGCTTTACCGGCCACTGCCCTTTACCGATGTTGTGAGCACCCTCGAAGACCAGGAAGGAGTACTTGCCATAATGAGGGATTAATTGCCCAATACGCGGTAGTGACTCGTAATCATCCGTTAAAACCACCATGAATTTCTCAAAGCCGATCCATTTTTCACCGGTAAGAATGAAAGTGTGACCTACACGTGGATACTTTACATCATTGATGATAACAGTGTCATCCTTAAGCGCAACCCTTTCCTCCAAGTACCCCGGCAATTCCGGCGGATTGAGTATTATTGGTGAATACTCCCGGCTCTTATCCTGGAGAATGTCTGGTGAGGCGACCGTAACAGTATCTTCTGTGATGTTGGCGGCAAAAGATGGATACTGTTCATCGGCGCTTTCGTCAGAGGCAAATGAAATGAAGCGCTTTTGCGGATTGCCTAAAATCGCCGAGATTATCGGTTCGATTTCATCCGGATATAATTTCCTGAACAAGTGATACTCTGGATCCACCTCGACGGTGTTTATTCCGATGGGAACAGTAAGCGTGTACGGTGATTCCGCAGTCATCAAAACCACCGAAGTATCTTTGATTAGATTGTCACCAGAAAACCGTATAGGGACCTTTAGGCGGAATCTCTGCCCACTTTTTTCCATTAGTTTGAACTCAACAGAACGGGTTTGATTATCCGGGTCGGTCAGACTACTAATGACCGCTATATCAAGGTTTGGCGCCCCGGGTCGGTCGATCCATTGAGGAATAATGTAAGACAAGCTAACGCCGCTGGATTTTTCAAAAGCCTTTACCCATTCTTCCCAGGAAATCTGTTGGCCTTTGTATTCGTCATATACTAATCTCCAGGCATTGAAAAACGCATTGGTTCCAATGTCTTGCTCAACCATATGGAAAACCATCATGGCTTTTCCGTAGCCGATAGTGCGGGTGTTGGGGCTGGTTCGAGATTTGAATTCTCTAAGAGGAAAGTCATTGCCTTCGTTGACGTAGCTCACGTATTGTTTCAGGATATTCTTACGGTAATCGCAAGCTGCGGCGGGTGACTGCATCAGCTTATAACGATAGTCCGCCCCATAGACGGTAGATCCTTCACACCAGTTCCCGCGCTCATAGTCCACATAGACGCTGTTTCCCCACCAATTATGCAGCACTTCATGCCCCAATGACGTGCGAATAATGAAAGGCAGCCGCAATACCTGCTGGCCTAAAAGAGTCCAGGCGGGCATTCCATAACCGGTAGGGAAAAAGTTCTCCACTACCGTAAAGCGACGGAAAGGATAGGGACCAATGAGGTCTGAGTACATATGAACGTAATCAGCCGCAGCCGTAAGATAGTTGTCAATTAAACCGGTGTCCGCTTCGAAAAAGTAGCAGGCTACTTCTATACTGTCCACCCATTTGGTTTTTGTAACAAAGGGGGCGGCAAAAAACATGATCCCATCGGATTTGAACGGGTTCTTCCAAGTTTGGATTTTCCGGCCTTCGTGCGTGTCTGTCGACAGGCGGTTGCCATCACTGATAGACTCCCATTCTCCAGGTATCTCAGCAGTTAACGTAAATTTCGACTGAGTCTCCTCTCCGCAGGGGTAATAATATGCCGTCGGGCTGAGGTAAGCCCCCTGCTTTAGAATGGTTCCCGATACCTCCCTTCCCACGGTTTCATTCGAGAAGTGGGTGTTACTTACATCCTCGTAGAATTCTGCCTGGTAATGTATCAAAAACTGTAAGGAACCAGTCTGGTCTGATTTGAAGAAGACCAGTTGAGGTTCACCTTCCATTTCCATTTCAGGGAGGTTAGTGAGCAATTCGGGTGGCAACTGCGAGGTATCCTGTAGCTGAATCGCCAGATACTCTACTGGGTTATGAGCGGTAGTAAAGGAACCGATATCAGCCGTGCGGACCAGTTGAAACATATTCCAGCCCTTTTGTACCTGCATCAATCCTTCATCCTTTATTGTGGCCGAGTGGGCAGGAACATCCAGACTCAGCCGTATGTCATGGTTCTCAAATTTGACGAAAGAGACCGCCGCCACTTGAGCAGATGACGCAATGGTCAGCGCTAGAAACAGCAGCAGTGTCCTGTTAAAAAATGTTCGGGGTGTCATGTTGGTTTACCACTATCTTTCCATCTGTTGAGGTTGAGTCCAGGCGACTGTTGTTCTTTAAGTTAACTTTTCCGCATCGTAAGAGGTAAGTATTACTTTGTCAAGATATTATGAAACAGGAGTAGGGCGACCGAAAGTGTACTCCCTTGGAGCGCCCACACAAGTAAGACAACTCACAGAGTTACACTTGCTTTAGTCGAGCAAGACCCTGCGAAACATTATAGGCCATCCTTTGTTGCAGCCTCGCAAGGCTCCTGGCTGACCTTTCTTCTTTCTAAAAAACAGCGAGTGAGTTCTGCCTCACTGTTGCTTACATTGCCGCTCGTTTCAGGTGTTTGTCAAAGAATTCTACCTGCTTGCGGTACTCCTTGATGACGTTTACCCGCTTCGAGGCGCCATGACCTTCGTCAGGGAAAATGAGAGAATCGACCACTCCGCTTCGTGAGTTAATGGCCTCAATGATCTGGCGGGCTTCGCCGACCGGTACGCGGGGGTCGTTCTCACCATGAATGACCAGCAGCGGAGTTTTGATCAGATGCGCCTTGTGGATGGGCGAGACCTCATCTAAAAATTCCGGATCTGAGAGGGGGCCGTATTCGGACTCTCGCAGAGCGCGACGGTAGGCTTTGGTGTTTTCAAGGAAAGATTTGAAATTGGCAATACCGACGGCATCCGAAGCAGCGGAGAAGAGGTCCGGATACTCGGTTATCATGCCCAGCACTACGTAGCCGCCGTAAGAGCCGCCGCGAATGCCGATCATCCCCTGTTTTGTGTAGTCGTTTTCAATCAGCCAGTCTACACCGGCCTTGTAGTCTTTCAGGGAGTTTTTCCGGTTTTTGTAGTTGTCCATGTTCATATACTCGCGACCGTAGCCGGAAGAGCCGCGCGGATTGGGGGCTAAGATACCATATCCATTCAAAAGCAGGTACTGGACATTACGGAGGAAGTATGGCTGGAATTGGCTTTCAGGGCCGCCATGCGCATGAATGATAAAGGGAATCGGCGTACCTTTCTTGTAATTGGGCGGAAGGTAGATAAAAGCTGGAATCTCGAGCCCATCAAAACTTTTATAGTGGATGAGCTGGGGTTCGGTGAACATAGTCCGGTCAATACCGGCGTAGATCGAGAAAGTAAGCTGTCTCAGCTCCATAGTCCTGGGATTCCATTTCCAGACATCAGTGGCGCGCGTGGGGCCAGTAAAGGATATGAGGCAGCTGCCATTTTTGTCGAATATGCCGCCGGCGAGGATACCGTCAAACGGCGGGCTGGGCAGCTCTTTCTTAGTTTCGACTTCACGCATTTTCAGCCGGTTATAACCATCCTCATTGATTATCGCTGTCATATACTTGTAGTCTCGGGAAAAGCCAAGACCTTCAACCTCCCACCGGGGATCAATCCAGCCATCTTCGGCAAACTCCACCTTGGGTGAACCAACGGACATCTTTGCCAAACGCGTAATGCCATCGTCGTTGTCGTTGCAAATAAGCCAGATTGTCTTATTGTCCGGCATCAGAGTAATGGAATAGTACAGAACGTTGCCTTCATCCTCATTAAGCTTTTGGTATTGGCCTGTTTGCAGGTTCAGCAGGTAAAAGTCATCGGCAACGTTGGAGGTGAAATGGTACACGATCATCTTGGTGCCGTCCTGTGAGATGTCGGCGATGGACAGATACCCATGCACGGTGGCTGTGTCACCAAAAGTCTTCTCATACTTGTTAGTGGCGATGTCCATCCGGTAAATAAAGAAGTCGCGGCTGTTCTCTTCGTTGGAGCGGAAAAAGAATGATTTGTCATCCCTGGCCCAGGTCACGGACCCGAATTTAACGTCCTCGGCATGGGTGAGCTTAAGCACCCGGCCAGTCTTGGTATCCATCAGATACAGCTGGGACTGCTCCGAGCCGCCGGTTGAGGCGCCGACAATAGCTAACTTGCCATTATATGAGAGAGTGAAAAAGTCGATCCCATCTTCGAAGGTGGTCAACTGGTATGGCCAGTTCTGTTTGTTGATGCGGTAAACCTGCGAGGCACCGGACATCGACGATGTGAAATAGACATCCTGGCCGTCCCAGGTATACCCGGCCGGGCCGCAACCGCCGATTTGCAGGAAGGTGGCAATGTCAGGGACATATTTGCCGGTGTCAAGCAACGACGCCACCTTGTCGTAGCTTTGTCCCCAGGCCGCAGTGGAAACGAACAATGTAACGATCAAGCCAAGAATACTACCAGTGGTCATTTTGCGATACATCCTATTTTCTCCTTCGTTTTTTGTGTATTTGCTTCTCCTTGACAGAAGATACCAAGAAATAACTCGATTGGCAAGAGACAACGAAATAGTAAAATGTAACCTTCCTGTCAAGCTAATTGTGTAAATTGAGTATCAGGCATATCCGGTTGTTGGTTTAAGACATAAGCGATTATGCCATAGATTATTCTCTCAACGCTTTTAGTGTTATTAAAT
>CAZYRH010000162.1:0-4895 GCA_964650395.1 uncultured Ignavibacteriales bacterium | reverse complement strand
AAAATGTTACGTTGTAACTCCCGGCTTGAGTGAAATCTGGCGTCCAATCAAACGTCCCCGTCCCGTCAAGATTATCCACAAATGCCGCCCCAGTGGGTAAAGTGGAAGTCGTCAAGCTCGGAATACTCTCAACATCGCTGGCCGAAACCCCAAAGTTCAGATTGACCCCTTCGGTAGTACTTTGCGTTCCAATCGAAGACAAAACCGGTGGCTGGTTACCGGCCTCAGCAACATCTATAGTCACAATCTCTGAATCCACCGCCGAGGAATCATCAGTGGTATAAAATGTTACGTTGTAACTCCCGCTCTGGGTATAGTCCGGTGTCCAGTCAAAACTACCGGATCCGTTACCGCTGTCGACAAATATCGCTCCGCTCGGCAAAGTCGAGGTCGTCAGGGTCGGGACACTCTCAGCATCGGTAGCCGAAACGCCAAAAAGAAGCTGCACATTCTCAAGTGTGCTTTGAACCCCAATCGGGTTGAGCACCGGATACTGATTGCCAGCTTCAGCCACATCTATCTGCACCACCTCGCTGTCAGTGGCGAAACCGTCATTGGCATAGAAGGTGATGTTGTAACTGCCGCTCTGGATATAATCAGGTGTCCAGTCAAACGTTCCGGTCCCATCACCATTGTCTGTGAATAAGGCCCCGGTAGGCAAAGTCGAGGTAGACAGGGTGGGCGTAGTGGTGTCAGGATCACTAACGGAAACGCCAAAGCTTAAGTTCACTCCCTCAGTGGTACTCTGCGTCCCAATCGGATCAAGAACCGGCGGCTGGTTGCCGGCGTCACCAACATCTATCTGAACTATCTCCGAATCAACCGCTAAGGAATCATCCGTGGCGTAGAAGGTAACAAAGTATGTCCCGGCTTGCGTGAAATCTGGCGTCCAGTCAAAGTCACCCGTCCCGTCAAGATTATCTGCAAACGTCGCACCGGTGGGTAAAGTGGAAGTCGTCAAGCTCGGAATACTCTCAACATCGCTGGCACTGACCCCGAAGTTTAAGTTCACCCCCTCGGTAGTGCTCTGCGCTCCAATCGGATCAAGCACCGGCGGCTGATTACCTGCTTCAGTTACATCTATCTGCACTCCCTCACTGTCCACCGCCGAGGAATCATCGGTGGCATAGAAAGTGACAAAGTATGTCCCGCTCTGGTCATAGTCCGGCGTCCAGTCAAACGTCCCCGTGCCGTCAAGATTATCTACAAACGTTGCCCCGGTGGGCAAAGTGGAAGTCGTCAAGCTCGGAATGCTCTCAATATCGCTGGCCGAAACCCCAAAGTTCAGATTGACCCCTTCGACAGTACTTTGCGTTCCAATCGAAGACAAAACCGGCGGCTGGTTACCGGCCTCAGCAACATCTATAGTCACAATCTCTGAATCCACCGCTGAGGAATCATCGGTGGCATAAAAAGTAACATCATAACTACTGGCCTGGGTATAGTCCGGTATCCAGTCAAACGTACCCGTCCCGTCATGATTATCTACAAACGTCGCCCCGGTGGGCAAAGTGGAAGTTGTCAAGCTGGGGATGCTCTCAACATCGCTGGCACTGACCCCGAAGTTCAGATTGATCCCCTCAGTAGTACCTTGCGCTCCAATGGGAGACAAAACCGGCGGCTTATTGCCCGCTTCAGTCACGTCTATGGTGACAATCTCGCTATCGGTGGCAAAACCGTCAGTGGCATAGAAGGTGACATTGTAGCTGCCGCTCTGAATATAATCCGGCGTCCAGTCAAACGTACCAGTGCCATCACTATTATCTGTGAACATGGCTCCGGTAGGAAGAGTCGAGGTGGACAGAGTGGGCGTAGTGGTGTCAGGATCGCTGGCCGAGACGCCAAAGTTTAAGTTCACTCCTTCAGTGGTACCCTGCCCTCCAATCGGATCAAGCAGAGGCGGCTGGTTGCCGGCGTCACCGACATCTATCTGAACTACCTCCGAATCGACCGTCGAAGAATCATCAGTGGCGTAGAAAGTGACAAAGTATGTCCCGGCTTGAGTGAAATCAGGCGTCCAGTCAAACGTCCCCGTCCCGTCAAGATTATCTGCAAACGTTGCCCCGGTGGGCAAAGTGGAAGTTGTCAAGGCGGGAATGCTCTCAATATCGCTGGCCGAGACCCCAAAGTTCAGATTGACCCCTTCGGTAGTACTTTGCATTCCAATCGAAGATAAAACCGGCGGCTGGTTACCAGCCTCGTTGACTGTGATCGTCACAATCTCACTGTCAACTGCCGAGAAGTCATCAGTAGCATAGAAGGTGACATTATAGGTTCCGCTCTGGGTGTAGTCTGGTGTCCAGTCGAAGCTGCCGTCGCCGTTGCCGCTGTCGACAAACACCGCCCCGTTCGGCAGGGTTGAAGTAGTCAACGTTGGCGTAGTCCCGTCCGGATCGCTGGCGGAAACGCCAAAGTTCAAATTCACTCCCTCAGTGGTACTCTGCAGGCCGATGGCCGCTAGCACCGGCGCATGATTGCCAGTGTAGGTATACCCGCCGACGAGGGTGTTAGACACCAACCCGGAGGCTGTGTTGGTCACGTAGACATCCGCCGAGCCCTGTGTGCCGGCTTGTGTAGTACCCGTGATGTGGTATGGTGATACGACAACGACACCCGTAAGCGAAGATGTTTCCACCACCGCGTCGGCACCAGCCATATCAAAGTCAGATCCGTAGATATTCACGAAGGTACCGCCGGTATACATCCCACTATCGGGATCGATGCTGTTCACATCCGGCGCGCTCAGCGACGACGAGTTGACAGTGACAAAGGCTGAGTGTTGGGAGTAGTTGCCGGATATATCTTCCGCAATGATGAGATAGTCATACGAGCTCACGCCATCGGTAGTGGTGTCGACAAAGAAACTGTCAGACACGCCTGGGTCGGTAAGCAGACCGGCTGTATTGTCCAAACGAAAGAATGAACCGTTGGATGTGGCGTCGCGTCGGTAAACATGATAGGTCAGTCCGGGGACACCGTTCCACTCTACCAACACCGCTGTACTCGATATGGCGATTGCGGTCAGGCCGGTTGGCTGGGCAGGCCAGGACACCAGGGCTAGCTGAATGTTCTCTTCCTGGAAGGAGTTGTTGGGGATGAGATCTTCCAAGTGATAACCTTCGCTATTAGCGACATTGTAAAAATGGTGGTCGTACGGGTTGCCCGGTGCTTCGGTCAAGTAGTTCTGGAAATCGTCGAACCAGTTGCCGTTGTCATAACCAGCGCCGGTTGACGTCTCAATCCTGATCTCCTCATCGGTATCGTCGAGGTACCCGAAGAAGCTGATTTCACCATTGGCCGGCGTCGAAAGGTCCGAGTTCTGCACCGTCCCATATATAGACCCCTGTGCAAGAACTGGCATCGGCAACACCACAACTATTAACACCAAAAGGGCAAGCAGGTTTGCGTACCTCCCGCCTGTGTTCTTTAACCTCATTACCAAATCTCCATTTATTGTAAAGTCACTTATTCTCATCTCATAATCCTCCTATGGCCCTGGAAATGTGCCGTCTGTGGCAGCGTTACCCTGATACGGTCTGCCTGCTTTGACGGAGAAATTAGGCCCGAACCCGGCTGTAAAACGCGATTCGTAACTCTGCGAGCCAGCAACGAAGTTGTTCAGAGTATTCAGCACACCCGGGATACTATCGAGAACATCCTGGGCAACTGCATAGTTGTTTTCATGTTCGAACGGTATCATCAAGAAGTTGAAGTCGGTTGTAGAGGTTGTCAGAATCGGGTAGGAAACTGTCCCCGAATCAGGAATAAGTCCCGCCAAGCTAAAGACTGTAGCGCTGGCGGCGTTAACCTGGTAGACGCCCCCAACAATGACCGTAAAATTCGTCCCGAATCCGGCCGCAAAGCGAGCCTCAAAGCTCTGGGACAAAGCATCAAAGTTATTAACAGTCAACACATTAGAGACACCAATAGCACTAATCAGACCGTCAGCATCAGTGATTCCAGTGTTCTCAAATGGAATTCCAACCAGATTGTAGTTGGTAGTCGAAGTAGTTACCAACTGGTAATCATACTCTCCGACTCTATTGGAGACAGCCGAACGGTTACCGTATATGTCAACTGCTTCAACTGAATAGAAGTACTGAGTGGAAGTATCACCGACAACGTTAGCGCCGTTGATATCGTTATCGTCAAACGTGGTCGAGAATTCATCCGTGCCACCGATTGAATCGGCCGGTCCAAGCACGAAATAAGCCCTGGTGCCACGATAGACCACGTAGTGATCAATAGTAGTGGTGAAGCCGGCGGTGTCCAAAGTGATCGGTGACCAACTCAATTGAATAGCGTCGACGACAATGTCAATATCCAGATCAGACACAGCAGCCGGTGGAGCAGCATTAACAACATCAACGGACACCGTGTCAGGGGCCGAACTACTCTGTCCATCATCAACAGTTAACTCGAAGACATAAGTGTCAGTCACCGTTGTCGTGAAAGTTGGCATGGAATCGGTAGCATCGGACAAGAGCACTGTCTGGCCGCTGATTTGTACCCAGTTGTAGTTGAGAGGGTCACCATCGGGATCATACGACACTGTACCATCAAGTGTCACCAGGTCGCCAATCGGAACATCAGTCTGATCAGGACCAGCATCAGCTATTGGGTCGCGGTTAACATTTGACACATCAATCTGGACCACCTCGCTGTCGACCGCCGAGGAATCATCGGTGGCGTAAAAGGTGACGTAATACGTCCCGCTCTGGTCATAGTCCGGCGTCCAGTCAAAGTCACCCGTCCCGTTAAGATTATCTGCAAACGTTGCCCCGGCGGGCAGAGTGGAAGTCGTCAGGCTGGGTATGCTTTCAACATCAGTGGCGCTGACCCCGAAGTTTAAGTTCACTCCCTCGGTTGTACTCTGCGCTCCAATCGGATCAAGC
>CAZYRH010000161.1:2633-4986 GCA_964650395.1 uncultured Ignavibacteriales bacterium | reverse complement strand
CGGGAGAGGTTGTTTGCTTACAAGCGTGACCGTTATAAAGAGGTAGATAAATGATAGTTACCACCAACCTTGAGATTGCCGGTAAACGGATTGTCAAAACGATTGGATTGGTAAAGGGAAACACCATCCGAGCGCGCCACATTGGAAGGGATATTGCGGCTGTGCTACGCAATGTCGTTGGCGGTGAGATAAGAGAGTACACCAAGTTGATCGCCGAAGCGCGGGAGCAAGCGATCGACAGGATGGTAGACGATGCCAAAGCCAAAGGAGCCAATGCTATTATCATGGTGCGCTTTTCCACCTCCGAGATCATGAAGGGTGCGGCGGAACTCCTGGCTTACGGCACAGCAGTAGTAGTGGAGGATGCGTAACGGCGTTCCAAACTCTGCACTTGAATATATGCCCCAATGTTCCCTTGACTAGTTCAGCAGGGGAGCTTTATTCCTTCCATGCAACGCTCTCAGCCCCACAGGAGGATTGACCTCTCAGGTCTTTTGCCCTCTCAGCCGTTCGTATTTCTTTTTCTCATCTATCTGCTGGCCATGCTTTTTCTTACAGGGTTTCGCCTTTTGTTCTTGATGAGTTTTCACCAACAGTTGGCTGACGCCGTCAGCGGAGATGTCCTAAAGGGTTTCTTGATCGGTCTTCGCTTCGACCAGATTGTTGTCCTGTTCATTCTGCTGCCGCTTCTTTTAGTCTTGCCGTGGATAAGTCTGCGATTTCGTGTTATGCGCAAGCTGACCTTAGTTTATCTGACAATCGTTTTCTCGCTGACATTCCTGCTGACTCTAATAGACATCCGGTATTATTCGTATTTTCAATCACATCTGAACTTCATGGCCATCGATTATATCGACGAAGGCTCGATAGTGTGGAAAATGATGGCCGCTGATCCAAAGTTCTACTTATTTACCTCGCTCTGGTTATGCTTTTCATTGCTGTTTGCAGTGCTGTCAACCGTCGTTTGTAGAAAGGCTGGGGCACTGCGCCACCGACGCTCGTGGCCCAATCAATTCATATACTTCGTAGTGGGAACAGCGCTGACCTTTGTAGGGATCAGAGGGAAAGTGAACTTGTCTCCTATAGACTGGGGCGTGGCCTACTACAGCCAGAACCATTTCCTTAACCAACTGGCTCTGAACGGTGTCTACACCCTGGGGCGGGCGATACAAGAAGAACATCACGATCCTCGGCTCTCTTACTTGAGCGAAGCGGAGTGCTTCCCGTTTGCGCCCTTTTCCGAGGGACTGGATACAGTCCAGTCGATGCTGTGGCAGGAAGGTGATAAGTGGCTTGAACCATCGCAATCAATTCTCCGGCGGACCTCTCAGGCGGAGTCACAGATTGGCTTCAAGCCGAATATCATTCTGGTGGTAATGGAAAGCTGGACGGCCCTGCATACCGGAGTCCTCGGATCCATTCGGGAATTAACCCCAAACTTCGACAGTTTAGCTTCAAAAGGACTCCTCTTTATAAACTTTTACGCCAGCGGTACTCGGACCAATTATGGTCTGCCTGCTGTGCTGTGTTCCTTCCCGTCGCTTCCTGGACGATCAGTGATGAAGCGATACCATGCTCGACACCCGTTCAGGGCGCTGTCGGAGATTCTCCACGAGCGGGGCTATTATAACGCCTTTGCCTATGGAGGTGATCTCGACTTTGACAATATGGAAGGGTTTTTTACTCAAAAGCAATACGACGGGTTTTATGGGGAAGGGTATTTGGGCAGTCAAAACGATTTCTCAAAATGGGGCGTGCCCGATCATATCGTCTTTGAAAAGAGCGCTAATCTCACAGATTCATTGCCGCGGCCCTTTCAGTTGACAATCTTAACTCTTTCCAATCACGAGCCGTTCGACCTGCCGGATTCATCAGTGCAGCGCTACAAAGATGCCTCCGACAGCTCCAAGATTTTCAACAGCCAGCTCTATGCCGATTATGCACTGGGACATTTTATTTCAAGTATGAAAACGAAGCCTGCTTTTGACAGTACGATTTTCGTTTTTACCGCCGACCACGCCAGGTTCGGTTCCGGCAAATATCGAGAAGATCCCCAAAACTTTCATATCCCCCTGTTGGTGTACTCACCCGGTATCCTGGAAACGAAGGGAAAGAGAATAGCCTCCTTCGGCAGTCAGATTGATATTCTTCCAACCCTCATGGGGCTTTTAGGCGGCGATTACGTCCATGCGAGCTGGGGAAGAAATCTGTTGAAACTGCCCGAAGATGATCCCGGCTTCGCTCCGATGAACGTCTGTGAAAGCATCGCCTGCATAGACCGCACTTACTTTTATTGTGAAGTGCTTGGTCATAGCACAGCTCTGTATGAGACCAAGGCATTAGGGCAAACACC
>CAZYRH010000161.1:0-2533 GCA_964650395.1 uncultured Ignavibacteriales bacterium | reverse complement strand
ATTGAGCCGTCGCGCACCAGATCAGTGACAATCTCAATATCCGGGTACAACGGGCGGTCATCGACTAACTTCTCCAACTTGCTTCGAATGACCTGATAGGCTGCTTCCGTACCATTACCACCCTTCAAGGGTCGTTTGAAGTCAAGCGCCTGAGCTGCTGCCATAAGCTGAATAGCCACGACGATTTCCGTGTTGCGGACAATCTCCGTCAGTTTCATGGCCGAGACTGACCCCATACAGACGTGGTCCTCCTGGTCAGCCGAGACCGAGATGTTATCAACCACCGCCGGATGAGAGAGTATCTTGTTTTCGGACACTAAGGCCGCTGCGGAGTACTGCGCCACCATCAGGCCGGAATTAAGCCCCTTCCCTTCGACCAGGAAATCAGGCAGGCCAGACAGAACGGGATTAAGCAGGCGGTTAGTATGGCGTTCGGCAAGGTCGGCAAATTCAGATATCGCAATGCAGAGGAAGTCCTGCGCCATTGCCACCGACTGGCCGTGGAAATTACCCGTAGCGAGGTATTCGTCCTCTTCAGTGAAAAAGAGCGGGTTGTCAGCTACGCCGTTGATTTCGTCTATATGTTCTTTCGTTGCATACCGAATGGCATCAAGGGAGGGTCCCAATATTTGAGGAATGCAGCGCAGCGAATAAGCATCCTGCACTTTGCCCTTATTAGCCGGTAATGTTTCCGATCTCTCGATAATTCTGCGGGCATTTTCAGCCACTACAATCGGACCGCGGTGATTTTTGATCTTGTGCACTCGGGGGTCCAAACTGGCCGGGCTCGAGCCAATGCAGTCCAAAGTCATGGCAGTGGCGATGATTGCGTTCTTTGCCAGTTTCATGGCATCAAACAGAGCCAGAGCTCCGACACCGGTAAAGGCCTGGGTGCCGTTAATCAAGCCCAACCCTTCTTTGTACGACAATTTAAGCGGGGCAATCCCAGCGGCCTTCATCGCCTCGGCACCAGACATTCTCTGACCGTTGTAATCAGCTCGGCCCTCGCCAATGACCACCTCGGCCATCTGAGACAACGGTGCCAGGTCACCGGAAGTGCCGACAGAACCCTTTTGATAGATCACCGGATGCACCCGTTTGTTCAGCATCTGTACCAGTGTTTCCACAATCAGGAGACGCACGCCGGAGTACCCTTTGGCTAGCATATTTGCTCTCAGTAGCATCGCCGCGCGCACATCGCTTTCAGGTATTGGATCGCCCACTGCCGCCGCATGCGAATAGACAATGCGCCGCTGCAGCTCCTCTCCTTGTTCAGGTGATATGGGAATACGGGCAAATTCGCCGATGCCCGTTGTAACGCCGTAGATCGGCATGTTCGCCTTGACCTTACGTTCGATTACAGCCCGGTTAGCTATAATGGCCTCTCTTGCCTTTTTGGACAGACTGACTACTGCCGGACCTCGGCAAACCGTATCTATTTGTTCGATGGTCAGATCGTTGCCGGTCAGAACAACTTCTTTTATCGTCATTTCTCTATTTCTCCATGCATTTATTTGTATAGCAAGACGCTCAGTTTGACAATCGTGTTTTAGTGAATACGTGTGACTGTGTTACTCATCTTGAAGGCCGGAGGCTGAGGTCGGTGTGTAGCGGGTCATGACTGTAGTAACGGGTTTGGACTGGACACCTAAAGAGCAATAAGCCCTCACAACAAAAGTCATTTCATAACCTCCAATAACAAAGATACGCTACAAAAAGCGGTTGTCAATCGAATTCCGACAGGTCATATTGAATGCATGTCGACTCCGCCGGGCCTTACAGAATATTTGCGCCGCCAGGCATTTATCGCCTTTGATACCGAGACAACCGGTCTGTGGGCGCCGGTCAACCGGTTGGTGGAAATAGCCGCGGTCAAGTTTTGTCTGGACCAACCACGCGTGGACACTTTCCAATCCCTGATAAATCCCCAGCGGCTTATCCCTGATGAAGTAATCAAAATTCACGGCATAACCGATGACGTGGTAGCCGAGGCTCCAACAGTCAGGCCGGTACTGGAGCAGTTCATCGAGTTTTGCGGGGATGGTTCTATCCTTATCGCTCACAACGCCCTATTTGATATCTCCTTTGTTAACTGCGAACTGTCTCGCGTCGGTCTGGAGTTCGGTGACAATCTTATTCTTGATACGGTTGACATCTTCCGCCGGCTTTACCCAGGCCTTGAATCGTATTCATTGCTGTCGCTGGTGACACAGTTCGACATTGCTCAAACGCAGCAGCATCGTGCCCTCGAAGACGCCCATCTGGTTCATCGTTTGTTTTGCATGGCGGCTGAACAGTTTGGACCAATAGGGAACGTAGACGATCTTAAATCATCTTTTACAACCTTCACGATATCTGAATGGCCGGGTGAAGCCAAAGAGCTGCCGGCTGAATTCGGGGAATTGAACCGGGCTTTGAAACAGAATCTCAGGGTAGAGATCATCTACCAGTCCCAATCACAACTGGTACGCACCAGGGTCATCCAGCCCAAGCAGGTGTATGTGTTGGGATCAAGGTTTTACATAAATGCCTT
>CAZYRH010000160.1:0-4991 GCA_964650395.1 uncultured Ignavibacteriales bacterium | reverse complement strand
CTGAGGTGATGGCTTGCCTTCTCCTGCAAATGGTCGTAGATTGAAGGTGTTATCTGAAACTGCAAGTACTTAAGGCTATAGGAATTGCAAGAGATTCGATATCGACCTATAGGTATTATACATTCACCTTTCAAGAGCCCCCATAGGGTGCCCATACAGCCGAAGGCAGCCAAAGGGGTCAAAGGAACTATCGAGCTGTTTGATGAATTCAAAGAAGGGTTGGCTGACCTCGATGGTTTTTCTCACATTATCCTGACTTACCACTTTCATCTCTCGGAAGGTTATTCGTTAAAAGTGAAGCCATTTCTTGAAGATACCCTTCGTGGCCTATTTTCAACTCGTGCGCCCCGACGACCGAACCCCATCGGCATTTCGGTTGTGCCGCTTAACAGGATCGACGGCGCAACACTGTACATATCAAACGTGGACATCGTCGATGGTACGCCATTGCTGGATATTAAGCCCTATGTCCCCGAGTTCGACAGACAAGCGGACATACGGATCGGGTGGCTGACGGGCAGGTCTCACCGTGCGAAAGACACATTCTCCGACAACCGCTTCAAGGAGTGAAGAGAAGCGGGTAATGATTATTTACACGGATAATGTCAAATACGCTGAGCAAGTGCTCTCACCCGGGCTGCCCTGGAAGGCGGCATCCTCTGTTTCTGTCGGCGGTGAGATTGAAAGGTTAATCGGGGACCTGTTTAATACCAGTTCCCTTGCGGTATGTACCGTAAATTGGAATCAGGTATGGAAGTACCTTTTCATTGTTGAATCGGCTCCAGAATCCCAGTACGACATCCTAATTAAGCATAGCCAGAATGAAAAGAAGCTTCCGGGTGGTATACTTAGCCTGGCAGGTTCAGGAAGCAAACTGCATGGATTCAAAAAGCGGCCATGGGTAGCTCTGGCCGGCAACATTCACCTGTCTGCCTTTTTAACGCCCTGGCAAAAGGTGGAACATTTTGGTGTCGGATTCACCATTCTCTCAGCGGTTTCAGTGGTCGAGGCTCTAGACTCTATTGAGGGCTTAGAAAAACGGGCTTCTATCAAGTGGGTAAATGATATACTGATTGAAAATGGCAAAGTGGCAGGCGTATTGGCTCACACGCAGAGCCAGGGGGAGATTGTGACCGGCGCCGTTCTGGGGATTGGCCTCAACGTTGAGACTATGCCGCGCGTGGAGCGAGATTCGTTCGTGCCCGGGGTGGCTTCGCTGAGGGACTTCGTATCAAGCACGGACAAGTGCAATCAGCGATTGGTCTTCAGTCAATTGGCATATTCTTTGGACAAGAATTATAAACTCCTTCTGGGTGGACAGTATCCCCGGCTGCTCGATTTCTACCGGAAAAGGTCGTTGATCGTTGGCAAGCAAGTTACCATCTACGCTGACACTCCTGACAATTCTCGTGAAGAGCTTGCTTATGGCAAGGTAACGTCAATTGGAGAGAACCTGGAATTGTACCTTGAGGGTATCAATACTCCTATCTCCAGAGGAAGGTTAGTGCTGAAGAGTTAAACAGTACTACTTCTTCTCACAATCTCTCTTCTCTGCCCCGTCATGATGCTTCAATTACGCCTATGATGGAGAAAGAGAAAGACCGGGGCCAGGGCCCCGGCCCATCACAATGAAGAAAGGAGGGTGTTACTTTTGCGCGTCTACAACGGCAATCGCAGCCATATCGACTATTTCGTTGACGTCAAGAGTAGGATGCAACACGTGCACTGGCTTGGACAGCCCCATGAGGATAGGACCCACCGCCACCAAACCGCCGAGGCGCTGAGCCAGCTTGTAGGCTATGTTTCCCGAGTTCAGATCGGGGAAAATAAACACATTGGCTGCTTCTTTGAGCTGAGAAAACGGGTAGCGTTTATTCATGTAATCGGGCATCAGAGCTGTGTCGGCCTGTATTTCGCCTTCGACAATTAGATCGGGTGCTTTCTCCTTCAGGATATCTGTTGCTTTGGCAACTTTCTCAGATTCAGGCGTGCGAGCCGAGCCGAAATTGGAAAACGAAAGCATGGCAACACGCGGTTCAATACTAAACCGCTTGCACACTCTTGCCGCACAAAGGGCGATCTCGGCCAGTTCCTCGGTAGAGGGATTGATATTTACCGTCGTATCAGCAAACATGTACACCTTGTCCTTCTGGATCATGGCAAAAAGCCCCGACACGCGAGTAATGCCTTCCTCAAGATCAATTGTTTCTAACGCGGGACGAATCGTGGAAGGATAGTCTGAAAGAACTCCCGACAGGACAGAGTCACAGTCGCCCATTTCAAGCATCATCATACCGAAATAGGTGCGCTCCCGCATCATCCACAGAGCCTTTTCAGTGGTTATACCGCGGCGCTGGCGTTTTTCGAAGAACCTCCGGGCATACTGCTGACGCTTTTTCGACGTGACTGGATTGATTATTTCCACGCCTTCCAGGTCAATCTCATGCTTCTGGGCGACGTCTTTAATGACATCCGGGTTGCCAAGGAGGATAGGCTTGCCTATACCGTCATCAACGATAATACGGGCGGCTCGCAGAATGCGGCTGGAATCACCTTCCGGGAAAACAATTCGTTTCGGGTTTCGTTTTGCCTTCTCAGTAACCACTGTCATAACCTTGTGGCCTTGCCCGATCCGCTCCGCCAACTCGCGTTTGTATTCCTCGATGTCAACCGGGTGCTGTGCCACCCCGGTATCCATTGCTCCCTGGGCAACAGCAGAGGCTTCCCATACCAGAATTCGCGGATCGAACGGTTTCGGTATCAGATATTCCCTGCCAAAGGTGAAGTGAGCAGCATCGTATGCCCTCGCTACCTCTTCTGGTACGCTCTGCTTAGCCAGATCAGCCAGCGCATGGGCAGCCGCTATTTTCATTTCCTCATTTATGGCTGTCGCGGCAACGTCGAGAGCACCCCGGAAAATAAAAGGGAAACCGAGCACATTGTTGACTTGGTTGGGGTAGTCGCTGCGTCCCGTGGCCATAATGACATCCTTGCGGGCGGCGACAGCGTCAGGATAGGTTATCTCCGGATCGGGGTTAGCCATGGCAAATATGATGGGGTCTTTAGCCATTGTCTTTACCATATCCTGGGTGACCAGGCCCTTAACTGACACGCCCATAAACAGGTCAGCACCATCAAGGGCTTCAGCCAGCGTATGACGGTCGGTCTTGCGAACAAATTCCTGCTTGTACTTGTTGAACTTATCCCCGCGGCCTTCATACATGACACCCTTGGAATCAGCCATCAACAGATTTTCATGTTTCACGCCCAACGTGCAGTACAGCTTGGCACAGGCGATTCCAGCCGCGCCGGCTCCTGAGAAGACTACCTTGATTTTGTCAATGTCTTTCTCTACGATTTCCAGAGCGTTCAACAGAGCAGCGGACGAGATGATTGCGGTGCCGTGCTGATCGTCATGGAAGACGGGGATGTTCATGGTTTTTTTGAGAGTTTCCTCAATGTAGAAACATTCCGGCGCTTTGATGTCTTCAAGGTTGATGCCGCCGAATGTTGGCTCCAGGAGTTCGCATACCTTGATAATCTCGTCGGGATCCTGAGTATCCAACTCAATGTCGAAAACATCCACGTCGGCGAACCGTTTGAATAGAACGCCTTTTCCTTCCATCACAGGTTTTCCGGCAAGCGCTCCGATATTACCCAACCCCAATACTGCCGTCCCATTAGTCACTACTGCTACCAGATTCCCCTTGGCGGTGTATTTGTAAACATCAGCCGGATTCTTGTGAATCTCCAGACACGGCTCGGCCACACCGGGAGTGTAGGCCAAAGACAGATCAAGCTGTGTCCGGCAAGGTTTGGTGGCGTTAACCTCTATTTTTCCTCTTCGTCCCCGGCTATGGTAGTCGAGGGACTGCTGCTTCGTAATCATTGAAAACTCCTAATTTATCCAACCATAGTTGGCAATCAATTTTCACAAATTACAATTATAGTACAATTATGTGGGTAGTCAACACGTTTCCGGAAGTATACACTTTTCCCCGATATTTTTAGAGCGGGGTGACATGGATTAGTAGCCCACCTAACGGGAGTCATGCAGGACAGGTCCAGAACAGGACTGCCACTCCCAATAATAGTTCAATACTCATCTCATAATAAAACGGGCAGGTTTCTCCGAGACCTTCCTTACGTTGGTGAGGCAATTGTCCTCCATACAAGTTTGTATGGGCCACCCGTCTGGGGTGTGCTCGCGATCTGTGATCGCAGATAAGGACCGCTATCAAAGATAGCGGCCACACGCCAAAGATAGTCTCGTAGGTCAAGCCCACTTGTGGCTTGACATTCATTTTGTCACACCGCGAGTCGGCATGACCTACTGATTGTTCTGCCCTACTGTGATTGAGTATTACGCTCAACAGCGTCTACGTAAGCGCATAGGCTGTTGTACTCCCTTTGAAGTCCTGGCGCGTCCTCCCAGACCTGCACTCCGTCTATTGCGCGCTCGATTTTCTCACCATAAACGTCCACGCCAAACTTTTGTCTCAAAACATCGGGTTGCCGAAGAACCCAGATGAAAAATCCTTCCGCAAATCGACGCTCCTTACCTGAGAGTGAATCCCAGGTCCGGTCAATGTAGTCATGTGAAGCGAATGATTGATCTTGCTCTGCTTCATCGCCGCCAAGTGTTTTCTTTACGTGTTCGATCATCTGCATCAGTGACGGTGGAAAAGGTTCGTCGAAATCCCATTCAACGAGATATGCTTTATACCACTCGTGATTTACGTCTCTGTGTTTGACTCCAAGCTTGGCAGAGGCTGCATCCTTTTCTTTGTGCAAGTCAAAATAAGATCGCCCGTATGCCAATAAGTCAATTATCGAGTGAATAAATGCAGATGCCATGAATCTTTTCCTCTTTTTGCGCAATTTGTAATTCACCTCACACATGGGGAAATCGTTGACCATCATCTACGACATATCAAATAGACTTTTGATCAAAACGAAAATTTCCCATAGCAAGCTATGGGGCACCCGGC
>CAZYRH010000159.1:0-5007 GCA_964650395.1 uncultured Ignavibacteriales bacterium | reverse complement strand
CGTCATTCCCGCGGAAGGGAGTTTTTTGAAAAACATAGAAAGCGTCATAGCGAGGAGCGAAGCGACGTGGCTATCTCGTTGTCATTCAATAGTTGAGATTGCTTCGCTGTCGCTCGCAATGACAAGAATGTGACTTTTTCAACAAGCCCGGAAGCGGGAATCCAGAAGGTTGTGGTTCGACTTCGCTCACCATGACGTATGTAGAAGATTACCATGATTTATGTAGGAGAATGTGAATACTGGATTCCTGTTTTCACAGGAATGACAGAGGCGGCAGATGAGGACATCTGCCGTCCACAAAACAGGAATGACAAGTAAAAGCAATGTAGGTCACGCCGACTGGCGACGTGACAAAGTGAATGTCAAGCCCCAAGTGAGGCTTGACCTACTGTACTTAGGGTGACATTGACAATAAAAGCCCGTAATTGGCAGGTCTCACAGAGACCTGCCCTACAGAAGACAGAAGACGAAAGATAGAAGATAGTATGAAACAGCCAAAGTTTATGACGATAATGCTAATACCCGACGGCGCTGAGGCAAGGCGGGGATTTCGTATCAGGCAGTGGCTGTTGAAGGCCATAGTTGGGTTGACAGTGCTTTTGGTAGTGGGTATTATTGTTTTTTTCGTATTTTATGGCAAAGTGCTCACCCGTGCGGCCATGACAGAAAGATTGATCGAGGAGAATCAAAAACTGCTTCGCTATCAATATAAGGTAAAGCTGTTGGAGGAAAATCTAAAACAGGCTCGCCAGGTCGTCACCAAGTTGACCCACCTGGCCGGAATTGATTACAAATTTCCTGAGCTGGTTGATGATTCTACCCTTTTTGCAGCTCTGGAGAAGAAAGCGCCGGCTGTGATTGTCCGCCCGTACGGGGAGGATTTGACCTTTCCCTCCGGGTTACCCGTCCAGGGCTTCATAAGCCAGGACTTTGAAATCGAAGACAAGGATCATTATCACCCAGGGGTGGATATCGCCTGTGCGGAGGGGACGCCGGTACTGGCCACGGCCAACGGTATGATAGAATCTGCGGGTTATGATTCCACCTATGGCTATATGGTTGTAATCAGGCACAACGACAGCATCACCACCGTGTATGGACACAACAGCCGGCTTCTGGTTAAACCCGCGCAGGAGGTTCTGGCTGGAGCTCGGATAGCGCTGTCGGGCAGCACCGGCAAATCGACCGCACCGCACGTACATTATGAAGTAAGGATACACGAACAACCTATAAATCCGTTGGATAATTGGTATGATAAAAAAAATGAACTCAAATGAAACGGATGGTTTAATGAACACCATAGTTGGCAAAGACACCGTCATCACCGGCACCGTTGACGTGAAAGGTGAGCTTCGGGTAGACGGCACCGTGAAGGGGAAAATCATTTCCTCCGATTGCGTAACGATTGGCGCGACCGGACTCGTGGAAGCGGAAATAGAAGCGAATTCGGCCGTCATTGCGGGGCGCATGGTGGGCAACATCGTGGCTACCGAAAAAATCGAGCTTCAGGCCAAATGCGAAATGGAAGGCGACTTGAAGACCAAGTCGTTGGTCATCGAGCAAGGGGCAGTCTTTTGTGGCGCCTGCAACATGAAGGATACCCGGCCAAATTTGGGCTTTCTACCGCCGGAAAAGGAAGTTGAAGAAGTTCTTCCGGGCGAGAAGGGCAAAAAATAATCCACACGGCTTGGTTTTGTGTGGAAAAAACCGCAATTTTGTGGACAATTCATTATCTTGTTGTCACTCAACGAGATAATACAAAACCGAGACGGTTTGTAATGCTTGGTTATCCACAGAAAGAGGGTTTTTAGTTAGATATTTTGTTGTGAGTTAGGCCTTTTTCATTAAGTGTCGGGTTATAGATTGAAGGTACTAAGTGAAGGCTGTGTCGGTTACTCGAATTCACAGGAAACCTTCGTGATCCGTAATCGGGCCAATTCTTCACTTTTTGCTGCCCGGTAACTCGCTTTGTCATAGGGGAACTGTTTGTATTACTTGAACTTTAGCAAAACCGACAGTAAGTTTTGTCCTGTTTTCTTGTATAAGGTGCAAGTTAAAATGTTTACGATCATGTCTTATCAATCCGGAGGTTACGATGTCCGTTGTTGACTCCAAGTCTGATTTAACCGCGGTTGAAAATCTCAATACCGCTTACGAGAAGATTAAAGCTGAAATCGGAAAGGTGATTATTGGACAGGAGCAGGTGATCGAACAACTGCTCATAACTCTCCTGTCGGCAGGGCATTGTCTTTTGGTTGGCGTTCCCGGGCTGGCCAAGACGCTGTTGATTTCAACCCTGGCGCGGGTGTTGAATCTGAAGTTCAGCCGCATTCAGTTTACCCCGGACCTGATGCCGTCCGATATTACCGGCACGGAAATCATCGAGGAAGACCATACCACAGGCAAGCGGGGGTTCCGCTTTGTCAAAGGGCCGGTTTTTGCCAACATAATACTTGCCGACGAGATTAACCGTACCCCGCCCAAAACTCAGGCGGCGCTGCTTCAGGCGATGCAGGAGCACGAGGTCACTGCTGCTGGGGAGACGTATCGACTCGACGAGCCATTTTTTGTGCTGGCGACGCAGAACCCTATCGAGCAGGAAGGGACTTATCCGCTCCCGGAAGCGCAGCTTGACCGCTTCATGTTCAATGTTTATATCGACTATCCGTCAGATACTGAGGAGCATGAGATTGTCAAGTCAACCACCGCTGTTCTCTCTTATGACCTCGACCGGCTTCTGTCGGCAGAAGACATTATCGGCTTTCAGCAGCTTGTCAGGCGGGTGCCCGTCTCTGATCACCTGGTTGAATATGCTGTTGACCTTGTCCGCACCACCAGGCCGCCTGAAAAAAGCGCACCTGATTTTGTAAAGAACTGGGTCAACTGGGGCGCCGGCCCGCGCGCCTCGCAGTATCTGATTCTGGCCGCTAAGACCAAAGCTATTCTGGATGGCCGCCCCACCCCTGGCCCGGAGGATATTCGTTTTGCCGCTTATCCGGTTTTGCGCCACCGCATTGTCACATCGTTCAACGCCGAGGCCGACGGCGTCGACACGATGGAGATCATTAAAAGGATTTTAGAGAGGGTGAAGGAGCGGGGTTGAAGACCAGTCATAAAATAGTTTTCGGTGATGCTCGCCGTATATCTCTGGTGGATGACAAGAGCATTCACCTGATAATCACTTCACCACCTTACTGGCAATTAAAGGACTACGGTACTGAAGGTCAAATCGGTTTTGACGACTCCTACGAAAACTACATCAACAACTTGAATCTCGTCTGGCAGGAATGTCACCGGGTTCTTCACGACGGTTGCCGGCTGTGTGTCAACATTGGCGACCAATTCGCACGTTCTGTTTACTACGGGAGGTACAAAGTCATTCCGATCCGCACGGAGATCATCAGGTTTTGTGAAACGATAGGCTTTGATTTTATGGGCTCTATTATCTGGCAAAAGGTGACTACGTGCAATACAACCGGTGGTGCCACGATCATGGGGTCATTCCCGTACCCAAGAAATGGTATTGTCAAGATTGACTATGAATTCATCCTCCTGTTCAAAAAGCACGGTAAGCCACCAAGGGTGGATGTCAAAACGAAACGGAAATCCGAATTGAGCAAAGATGAGTGGAATCTCTATTTTAATGGACACTGGAACTTCCCAGGAGAAAAGCAATCCGGACACCTAGCCATGTTCCCAGAGGAGTTGCCGAAGCGTCTTATAAAGATGTTCAGCTTTGTTGGAGAAACCGTATTGGATCCCTTTCTTGGTAGCGGCACCACCACATTGGAGGCCATGAACCTCGAACGCAACTCAGTCGGTTACGAGATCAACCAAGACTACCACGAAATGATACTATCGAAACTACAAGTGCAAGATACTCTTTTCAATAAGGTTCAATTGGACATTTACGAAGATGAAAATGTGGTTTCCAAGGACGCATACAGCAAGTTGCCCTATATTTTCAAAGACCCATTGAAGCTTGACAAGAAAATTGATCCACGAAAGCTGACGTTTGGATCAAAGATTAACAACGATGAAAAGCCGACGGCTGAACCGCGTTTAGCATAGGAGATAAAATGGTAAGGCAGGACAGGTAGCCCACAGCTCTGCTGTGGGAAGCCTTGAAGGAAAGATGAAATCTCAATTTCAGGAATTCCCATTCGACACTTCGCACAGGCAATAGGCAGGTCTCAAAGAGACCTGCCCTACAAGAGAGAGAAAAGATAGGAACAATGCACACCGACTATCGAAAATACCTTAACCCGGAAACTGTTTCCAAGCTCAAAGGGATGGAGTTGCGGGTGCGGATGGTGGTGGAAGGGTTTATCGCGGGGATGCACAAGTCGCCCTACCACGGCTTCTCGGTCGAGTTTGACGAACACCGCCAGTACATGCCTGGTGACAACATCCGCGACATCGACTGGAAAGTGCACGCCATATGAACACGTCAAACAAAATAGACTCCTTTGCTCTGGCAATCCAAGGTGGCGCGGGAACTATTCTCAAGAGCAAGATGACGCCCGAAAAGGAGCAAGCGTACCGCAACGCTCTGGTAGAATCCCTTTCCGTTGGATATGACGTACTTGCATCTGGAGGTACAGCTCTTGACGCCGCGCAGAAAGCGGTAAACGTTATGGAAGACTCACCGTTGTTTAACGCCGGCAAGGGCGCCGTGTTTACGCACGATGGTCAACACGAGCAGGATGCCTGCATTATGGATGGCGTAACTCGTGATGTCGGAGCAGTGGCGATGTTGCGCCGGATTAAGAATCCAATTGATCTGGCGCGGCTGGTTATGGAGAAATCGTCACACATCTTTCTGGCCGGTGACGGTGCAGAGGAATTCGCAAGAGCGCACGGTATCGAGTTCGCCGATGATGAGTACTTTCACACGGAGTTTCGCTGGCAGCAGCTTCAGGAAGCACTTGCGAAAGAGAGAGGTGTTACCTCTTTTGAGCATACACGGCTGGACCACTCAGTTGAAGATAAGACCGGCACTGTCGG
>CAZYRH010000158.1:0-5084 GCA_964650395.1 uncultured Ignavibacteriales bacterium | reverse complement strand
ACGGCGTCGCTTGAATTCGCTGAGACTCTCTTAGGTCCCCATTACACTGAGGATTCGCTGGCTGAGCTTTTCGGTTTCAAGGGTCCGGATGATGTTGACATGGCCCTACGGTATGAGTTCACTCTTTCTCTGGCCCGCTACGTGGCCGGTAATCCGAACTTAGCTTTGCCGTTTCGATGCTATCAGTACGGGAACGTCTGGCGAGTGGACAAACCAGGGCCGGGACGGTTCCGCGAGTTTATGCAATTCGATATAGACATCGTCGGGACACAAAATATGCTGGCCGATGCCGAGATTATCGCCGCTATGGTGACTACATTTGAGCACCTCGGCGTTAAGAATTTCAAGGTTCGATATTCCAACCGCAAGATTCTCAACGGGCTGATACAGTTTGCCGGCATTCCGGCCGAGAAAGGTCTCGATGTGATGCGCGTGGTCGACAAGCTTGAAAAGCAGCGGAGGGATGCGGTTCTGTTGGAACTGGGACCGGGACGCGTCGATAATTCCGGCGATGAGATCAAAGGTCTTGGGCTTGATGCAAAACAGATTGGTCTCATTGCCAGATTCCTTGATATAGCTGAGTCTCATGCTGCTGATCCTTTGCATCAAGTGGAAGAGTTGTTGGGAGATATTGAAGTTTCACAAGCTGGTATAAAAGAACTGCGCGAAATTCAAAACCACCTTTCGGCCATGAAAGTGTCTGAAGGCAACACCGCAGTGGACCTAACTGTAGTGAGAGGTTTGGGTTACTACACCGGCCCCATCTTTGAAACAAGCTTGCTCGACTTGCCTGAATACGGTTCGGTGTTTTCGGGAGGACGTTACGATAATCTCGTGGAGCGGTTTTTGAATCGCTCGATTCCGGCCACCGGCTCATCAATCGGTATTGACCGCCTGTTGGCGGCTCTGATTCAGTTAAAAGCGCTGTCTCTCACAAACGCGACTTCTCAAGTACTGGTCACAGTGATGGATCAAGAGCGGCTGCCGGACTATCTGACAATTCTAAGAAAATTGAGAGAGGCCGGTATTCCGTCAGAGATATATTCCGGCGATACGAAGAATCTTACGAGGCAGATAAAGTATGGCGACAAGGTCGGTATACCGTTTGTGGTGATTGCCGGCTCAGACGAATTTGAAAGTGGAACTGTGACCGTCAAGAACCTCGCCGCCGGTCGTGAGAAAGCGCTCCAAACAAGCGACCGCAAAGAATGGCTCAAGGCAGAGCAGATCCAGGAAAAGATTCCTCTTTCCGGCCTCATTGGCTACCTAAGGAAGTATTTGCAACGACCGTAGGTGGTCAGTCCAACCGCTATGACGTTGGTTTTGCAGGGCAGTTTTCTCCGAGACCTGCCAACAAGAAATGCCTCTGGAGATCAGAGCGATTGTGCTCTGAACTTTCTTATGAAAGGTCTGTCCCAGGCCTTCCATAAGAAGACTGGTGGATCAATCGTCCCGACCGATGTAGATGCAATATCCCTAGAACTCACAATGAGAGTAGCCTATACCTTGTATCGTTCGGTAATCTCCTCATTGGTGTCGGCATTGTAGACTTTATACTCCTGTATTGGAACAGTCGTGTCGCGGACAAGGTTTATCCTGAACTTATGGATTTTCATCATCCGTTCCACCCGGTTAAGGCTATTATCAGACATCGCCTGGGCCAACAGGGGGCTGACCACTAAGTTAAACTGGCTAAATCGCTTGTCGGCTTTAGCACGTTTGAACCATCTTTCAATCTTGGTAGCCATCGTCTCTTTTGACATGATTCGTCCCAGGCCTGAACAGTAGGGGCAGGGTTCGGAAAGAGTGTGCATGTGTGATGGGCGTACCCGTTCTCGAGTCATTTCAAGGATGCCGAAATCAGTGACAGGATTGATAGCTCTTTTGGCCCGGTCGTTTTTGAAACAGTTTTTGAATTCCTCATACAGCCGGCGCCGATTATCACGATTGTACATATCAATAAAGTCGCAAATGATAAGGCCGCCGATATCGCGGAGACGTATTTGCCGCGCTATCTCCCTGGCTGCATCAAGGTTGGTTTTCAGGATGGTTGTTTCTTGGTCGCCGCTGCCGACAAAACGGCCCGTGTTGATATCAATTGTCACCATGGCTTCCGTCTGATCGATTACCAGGTACGCCCCTTTTCTTATCCATACTTTGCGTTCGAGCATTCTTTCGATTTCAGGTTCAAGATTGTACTGGTCAAAAAGGGGCAACTCCCCTTTGTACAGATCTATACGGTTTTTGAGGTGAGGGACAACTTGCCGGGCATAACTGATCAGCTTCTTGTAATCGGCTCTATTGTCGGCAACGAGACGCTCTACATCGTCAGTGAAAATATCGCGAATCATGGAGACCAACATCTCAGCCTCTTTATGGATCAAACACGGCGCCGGAGTATTATCGGCTTTCCGTTTCAGTTTGGCCCACAGTTTTAAGATCCGCTTAATATCAGCACGAAAGTCTCCTTCCTGTTTTCCCTCTGCTTCGGTCCGAACAATAATTCCAAATCCTTCAGGTCGTAAGGGCGCCACAATTTTCTTAAGGCGTTTCTTCTCATTCCAGCTTGGTATTCTCTTGGAAAACCTGACATGATCGTCATCAGGAACCAGCACGACATATCGACCGGGGATGGATATTTCTGAGGCTATTCGCGGACCCTTGGTGGATATTGGTTCCTTGATAACCTGAACCAGTATCTGTTGTCCCTTTTTCAAAACGCTCTCAATAGCGGCCCGACGTTTCTTACGCACTATTTCTGCGGGGGGTTCCTCTTCCCCAAAATACTCCGAGTCATAGTGGTGACTATACTCTTTGCCAATATCGGAGGAATGCAAATAAGCCGCTCTTGGTAAACCGATATCAACAAACGCCGCCTGCATTCCCGGAAGCACCGTTTTGATAATACCTTTGTATATATCGCCAACCATTCGTTCAGCCGCAGGGCGTTCTACCTGCAGTTCAACCAGCCGGTCATCTTCAAGAATGGCCACCCTGGTTTCATACTCCGTGGAATTGATCAAAATCACTTTTTTCATTGCTGGTTCTTAATCCTTTTGTGTGTTTTCTCCAAAACATTCTCCCGGCTTGGGCTTGAAGCCGTTCAAAAACGAGATGCCATCCATTTGCCTTCTACCTTCAGGAAGTAAGGTCAAAACTTCAATTATCGAGTTAGCGCAGTAGACAAGCAGCTTTTTCTTGTTTGCCAGGATCGTCCCCGGTCGCACTGCGGTTCCTGGGAGCTGGCTACTGGGATGATGCACAGCGCAGGCGAGTATCTTTACTTTTCCCCCGCGGAAATAGGTATAAGCTCCAGGTTGTGAGGATAATCCGCGCACGAAATTCCTAATCCTCTCAGCAGGGAAGCCAAAGTCTATCATAGCATCAACAGGGGTGATTTTAGGAGCTGGAGTAGCCTGCTCCTCTTGTTGTGGCCAGGGGCTAAACTCCCCTTTTTCAATCAGCTCAAGGGTCTTAAGCAGGAATGGGCCGGCCAACTGAGAGAGCCGAGCTGACAGGCTGTCGAAATTTTCGTCGTCAGCAATTGCCACTCTCTGTTGAAAAACAACATCACCCGTATCAACTTTCTTTTTGAGAAAAAAGCTGGTCAAGCCAGTTTCTTTCTCGCCGTTAATCAAAGCCCAGTGGATCGGAGCTGCACCGCGGTATTTAGGCAACAGTGAAGCGTGGACATTGATCGAGCCTAACCTGGGGAGTGAGAACAGCTTTTCAGGAAGTATTTTAAAGGCAACGACAACGATTACGTCCGACCGGTAAGCTTTCAGGGATGCGTAGAGTCCTTCATCTTTGAGCGTTCTTGGCGTATGAACCGTGAGACCCAGCCTTTCAGCTTCCTGCCGAACAGCAGTAGGCATACGCTTGCCCCCTCGGCCGGATCGTTCGTCAGGACCGGTTACCACGGCCACAATTTCGTGCTTGCTGTCGTGCAGGCACGCCAGCGAGCTGTGGGCAAACTCAGGTGTACCCATATAAATGATCTTCATTCGGAATGCTTACCGTGGACAAGTATCGCAAAAATAGCAGCGATGCGATCTGATGCGAAAAGGTGCCGAACGGTGTCTAAAACACTTTTATGACACTTCTTAGCCCTAAGATACTTTTGCCAGTTTTCTCAAGCGGCCTTTTATCATGCTCCTGGCCAGCGGCGATAAATGATCAATAAACAGCGTACCCTCAAGGTGATCATATTCATGCAAAATCGCTCTGGCAACCAGACTTTGCGCTTCCATTTCAAACCGGTTGCCATTAATATCCGTCGCTATCACCTTAACGTTGGAGGGACGGACGATTTTTAGATACAATCCCGGAAAGGACAAACAGCCTTCCTCAAGTTCAACTTCACCGCTGGTTTCCATGATTTCGGGATTGATAAAGACCCTGAGGTGTTCAGTAATATCAACCGCTGAGAGATCGACAATAAACAAGCGCTTTAACTCGCCGATCTGGACAGCAGACAGGCCAAGGCCTCGAGCATTTTTCAGGGTGGCGATCATATCAGCCACCAAATCTTTGATTTCCTGGTCGATCTCGACAACCGGCTGCGACACCTTCCGCAGAACCGGGTCACCATAAATAACGATCGGCCGCTTAGCCACGGTAACTCCTTATACTACTTCTCAACTTTGGCGGCAACAGAAGACTTCAAAAACTCCAGCTTGGTAGTCTCGTTAATTTTCAACACCACCCGATTACGCTCATCATCAATCGCGAAGATGATACCAAACATGCCGCCGCTGGTTACAACTTTGTCGCCTTTCTTCAACTCCCTTATCAGGTTCTGGTGTTCTTTTTGCTTTTTACGCTGAGGGCGGATCAACAACAGATACATCAGCACAAAAATTAGCCCAAACCAGACGAGGGTGATTGAACCACCCCCGCCACCATCCTGTCCCCCTGTCATCAAAATGGGCCAAAAAAAGTTCAAAACTTCTCCTTTACATTATCGGCTCATTGCTCAAATCCTGAACAGCTATACTTTTCAATATTATAATATACTCTGCGAACCTTTGTTTACCAAGATAATAATTTTAAAAAAATCCCACCCCAGGCAATGGACTAAAAGC
>CAZYRH010000157.1:0-5089 GCA_964650395.1 uncultured Ignavibacteriales bacterium | reverse complement strand
CTAGCCTTCAGAGCCGGCAGATCGCTTCTTTATTGTAATGCAGGCGACACTGATTGCAACTCTTGAATTGGCTCTCAAATTGGTTATATTGACCACTGTTGTAAGCTTGGCTGTGTGAGCACGGTAAAGCAACCAATTGGGTAGTATACCTAGTATGAAGCAGATAACGAAATCAATCATGGATGACACTTCATCTTCTCCAAACAAAGCCACTCCTTCTCGTACAGATGTCTGGAAGATGTTCGACAAGATTGCCCACCGCTATGACCTTTTGAATCGGTTGCTGTCACTGAGACGGGATGTTGCCTGGCGTAAGCGGCTGGCTACCTATCTCCCCGATCGTAGTCATCAGATAGTGCTGGACCTGGCCACCGGTACGGGTGATGTTCTCTTTTCCCTGTTTCAAACAAGCAAACTAGTACAAGCTGCGGTTGGGATGGATATGTCACCTAAGATGCTTCAGTTGGGCCAAAGAAAAGCCGCCCAGGGCGGCCTGGGCGGCCGGATTTCTTTTGTACGCGCTGATGCTATGTGCCTGCCTTTCGCTGACGGTAGTTTCGATACCGTTACTATTTCCTTTGGAATCAGGAACGTAGCTGACGTACCTAAAGCATTGGCAGAAATGCAGCGAGTTCTCAAACCGGGCGGCAAGGCGCTGATTCTTGAGTTCTCAATGCCACGGAGTTGGCTTATCCGTAAGTTGTACCCGTTTTATCTGCAAGAAATCATCCCTCGCTTAGGCGGGATGATATCAGGCGACCGCTATGCTTATCGGTACCTAAACAAAACGGTTGAAACCTTCCCCTTTGGCGAACAGTTTTGCGAAATGATGAAAAAAGCTGGCTTCGTTGGTGTTAAAGCAACACCACTTACTTTTGGTATCAGTACCATTTATCGGGGAAGCAAGCTACTTTCACTTAATGAGAGGAAAGTTGACTAACTACAGGCGGCAGATGTCAATGATCTTAGAGCGGGGCGCAACCCGCACATTAGACCAAGCCAAAAGCGAAATGGCGGACAAAATAGAACAAGCCTATACTGTTCATGCCTCCTCCGCTCACCCTACTAGCAAATCCACAGTCGTCAGACTCCAGATCAACATCGAATATACCCCTCCCCTGGCGTGGCTCACGGCCCAAAAGAGTCCCGTAAAGACCTACTGGTCAGGCCGCGACAATGGATTTGAGATGGCCGGCATCGGAGTGGCGGATATTGTTGCAGGCGAAGACCGGACTAATTACAATTCGTTGTTCACTCGCCTCAACAAGCTTCTTCCCACTGACAATGACGACATTCGTTACTATGGCGGATTCAGATTCAGCGAGGAAAACAAAAGTACGGGCAAATCCAATGATGTGCTATGGAAGAGATTTGGTAGTTATCGATTTGTTATCCCTCGCTTTGAGCTGTTTTGTCGGCCAGATGAAACTCTCTTGGTGAGCAATATCGTTCTCGGCAGAGGACAATGTGAGAAAATCGAAATCCTTGCCGAACTCGGGAACATTGTCTCTCTCTTTGAATCGCCTTATACAGAAGTCCCTCGTATAATTGCCCGTTCTGACAATCCTGACAAAGAAGTATGGAACGTCATGGTTCGGGCAGCCCTTGAATCCTTCGACAGCAGTGATCTGGAAAAGCTCGTGTTGGCCAGACAAACATTATTTGAATTCTCCAGCCCGTTGAATGCGTTGCAGCTTTTACAGAAATTAAAAACTGCAACGCCCGATTGCTACCATTACTGTTTTCAACCTGGTGACACTGTCAGCAACAGTGTCGCTTTTATTGGCGCTTCACCCGAACGACTTTATGAGCGTTTTGGTCAAAATATCAGAAGCGAAGCAGTAGCCGGCACCCGTCCGCGAGGTCGGTCGAGTGAAGCAGATGAAGTTATCGGGCGGGAGCTTCTCAGCTCGGAAAAAGAACGACGAGAACATCAATACGTTGTACGGAGTGTAAAAGAAGCACTCGAACAATTGGGTTGTTCAGTGTCCAGTGATGACAAAGTTTTCCTGTTGAAGCTGGCCCGACTCCAGCACCTAATAACGCTATTTGAAGGGGTACTGAGTGACGGCATTACCGACGCCGACATACTGACTACTATACATCCGACTCCTGCTGTAGGCGGGTATCCTACATATCTCGCCATCAAAAAGATAAGCCAGATCGAACCCTTTGATCGAGGGTGGTACGCCGGCCCGGTTGGCTGGGTAGGACGTAGTGCCGCTGAGTTTGCCGTAGGCATTCGTTCGGGCTTGGTCGATAGGAACAAACTTCTCCTCTATGCAGGGGCGGGGATAGTCAAGGGTTCTAACCTTGAGAATGAGTGGAATGAGATCGAAAACAAGCTCAACAGTTTCACTAAGGTTCTCACAGAATAATGAAGACTGAGGCCGCCAGTCTGAACGCTCTCTGGGCGAACCTTATTGTTGAGGAACTGGTGCGCAGCAAAGTTGACTATTTTTGTCTGTCACCCGGATCCCGGAACTCTCCCCTAACGGTAGCGATAGCCTACAACAAAAAAAACTGCCGTGTTATTCACTATGATGAGAGAGGAACGGCCTTTCATGCTTTGGGGTACGCGCGCGCCACCCGTCGCCCGGCCGTGTTGGTCTGTACTTCCGGCACAGCGGTGGCCAACTTTCTGCCGGCGATTATTGAGGCCTCAATGGACATGGTGCCGCTGATTGTCCTCACTGCGGATCGCCCGCCTGAACTTCGTCACACCGGAGCCAACCAAACGATTGATCAAGTGAAGATCTTTGGCAGTTACACAAAATGGTTCTTTGACTTACCCTGTCCGGACGAGATGATCGCACCGGAAGTCGTGCTTACGACAATTGACCAGGCCGTCTATCGGGCGATGCGTGCTCCTGCCGGGCCAGTTCACATCAACTGCATGTTCCGCGAACCACTGGCGCCTATTAGTACCCAAAAGGACTTCGGACGCTACCTTTCAAGTATCATGGGGTGGATGGATAACCACAGACCTTATACGGAATATAGTTCTCCTTGCATTAGGCCACATGTTGATGTTGTTGAACATGTAGCCGGCATACTTAATAATGTCGACAGAGGGATTCTTGTGGTTGGCAGGCTCACCTCCAAGAAGGAACGAGAAGCGGCTCAAAAAATATCTCAAATACTTAATTGGCCTACTTTTGCAGACATTTCCTCGGGTTTACGGTTGGGAGTTGCAGATGATAACGTCATCGCCCATTTCGACCAGTTATTGTTGTCCGATGAATTTGTTGAAAACTGCCGGCCATTTTCAGTGATCCATTTCGGCGGTGTCCCCACATCAAAGCGGCTACTGCAGTTATTAGAAAAAGGCCAACCGGAAAACTACATAATGGTGGCTGCTCACCCTTTCCGCCATGACCCCGGTCACCGTGTAACCATGCGCCTTGAGGCAGACATGACTGAATTCTGCGAGGAGCTTATCGCACATCTGGGAAAGCAAAAACGCACCTCATGGCTCGATGGTTTTGTTGCTCGATCACAGCTCATCGAACGAATCTTTAAAGAGGCAATTGACGCCGATGATACACTGAGCGAACCGGCAGTGGCAAGATTGATTTCACAGCATATCCACACCGGCTCCGGTTTGTTTCTGGCCAGCAGTATGCCGATCCGTGACATGGACATGTATGCTGATCCGCAAGGTTCGAGCGTCACAGTTGGATGCAATAGGGGTGCAAGCGGGATTGACGGCACTATCGCCTCTGCGGCAGGTTTCACCCACGGCCTGAACAAGCCGGTCACGCTGCTGATCGGTGACCTGGCTTTTCTCCACGATGTGAATTCACTCGCGCTGCTTAAATCGCTTGCAAAGCCCCTTATTACTGTGGTGATAAACAATGATGGCGGAGCTCTCTTTTCCTTCTTGCCAATTGCGCAAGTGAAAGAGGTGTTTGAGCCTTTCTTTGGAACCCCGCACGGACTGAGTTTTGATAAGGCAACCGATATGTTCGGCATTGACTACTATTGCCCCGACTCCAAAGAGTCATTTATTACGTCCTATATTTCAGCACAGAAAGAAAACCGTTCGGCCATCATCGAGATAAAAAGTGACCGAAGCGAAAACTTCAGGATTCACCAGGAGATAGAAAAGAGAATAAAATCGACTCTGGGAAATGTTTTGTAGGGCGGGTTTCTCCGAGACCTGCCCTACAACACTTTTATCGCAATAAAAGAAAGGTGCATGATGGTTACCGTCAAATGGGTTGAAGCCAGCAGGTTTACTGACATAAAGTATCACAAGGCAGAAGGAATTGCTAAAATAACTATCAACCGCCCAGAGGTGCGCAACGCTTTCAGACCCTTAACAGTTAATGAAATGTCGCAGGCTCTCGCCGATGCCCGCGAAGACCCCCAGGTAGGAGTTATCATTCTGACTGGCGAAGGAGATAAGGCCTTTTGCTCCGGTGGCGACCAGAAGATCCGCGGTAACTCCGGCTACAAGGACGAAAAGGGCGTGCCCCACCTGAACGTGCTGGACCTTCAGCGGCAGATGCGCACTTGTCCCAAACCGATCATCGCTATGGTGTCCGGTTATGCCATCGGGGGCGGGCACGTGCTGCATTTGATGTGCGATCTAACTATCGCCGCCGACAACGCCATTTTCGGTCAGACCGGCCCGAAAGTCGGTTCCTTCGATGGCGGCTACGGCGCCAGCTACATGGCTCGCGTCGTGGGACAAAAAAAGGCGCGGGAAATCTGGTTTCTGTGTCGCCAGTACAGCGCTGCGGAGGCGCTTCGGATGGGACTGGTTAATACTGTCGTCCCACTTGAAAAACTTGAAGAAGAAACGCTTAAATGGTGCCGTGAAATCCTGGCCAATTCGCCGACAGCCATCCGCTGTCTTAAGGCTGCCTTGAACGCCGACTGTGATGGCCAAGCCGGTTTGCAGGAGCTGGCCGGCAATACTACGATGCTCTATTATATGAGCGAAGAGGCGCAAGAAGGGCGCAATGCCTTCAATGAGAGGCGCAAACCCGACTTTTCCAAATTCCCCCGCCAACCGTAAAAAGCACGATGCACTTATGAGGATACATCAGAAATCGGTTTTACAAGGTTATATCCACGTTAG
>CAZYRH010000156.1:0-5119 GCA_964650395.1 uncultured Ignavibacteriales bacterium | reverse complement strand
TAAAAGAACTCTCTTGATTCCTCTCACATTCACCCGTGGTCACGTAGGTTGGGTCCCGAATCCCCGCCTGTGGCGGGAACGAGAAACCCGACATTCACCTACTTCTTTTCTAAAGTATCACCTTTCAGCTTGTTGATCTGTTTCTTTGCGTAGTCAAAATCTTCTGATTCAGGGTAGTGTTTGATGAATTCTTCAAAAGCAGCGATGGCGGTGGTGGTATCGCTCTTTTGCCGGTAGACTATTGCCATCCAAACCTCGGCTTCTTCGGCGAAGGAAGTGCCGTCAAAATCCTTCATGATACGGCTAAAGGCCTCCAGCGCCTGATTGTATTTCTTGGCCCGACGATGCATATCCGCCAGAGCCAAACGGCTTTCACCTGCAAGCGAGTCCTGCGGATCGCCATCGTTGATAACCTTTTGATACCAGGCGACAGCTTCATCATTACCGCCACGATACTTGTATTTCTCAGCAATCTCGAAGGTCAGAGAGCGTTCGGAGTTGGTTTTCGCTTTATTGAGCAGGTCGGCCAGTGTGCCAATTCCGTTGCGGTAGTCCCGAAGAGTTGTAAGAAAACTGTCAGGGCTCCTGTAACCGACAACTCGGTCCACCTCATCACCGCTTTTATCCAACATGACAAGCGTCGGGAACGCCGAGATGTGATATTTCTCTGCGAGAAGCGTATCTTCTTTGCCGTTTACCTTGACCAGAATCATCTCATTGGTAAAAAAGTCGACGACTTTGGGATTGCTCAACACGACCGTGTCGAGTTTTTTGCACCATGTTCACGTCGGTGAGTAGAAATAAACGAGAGCGTCTATGCCGCTTTCGGCCGCTTCCGCTTTGGCCTGGGTAACGTCATTCAAATATGGCGCCTTAGCTACCTCAGTTGAGTCTTCAGCCAGTACCGGTACAGTGAAAAAGAGTAACGCCGCCAAAGCTGATCCCAATCTCGTCCAGTTCATAGGTGCTCCATTCCTATTTAATATCACAAACTTGCTACCTTTTTTCTGGTTGAATCAGGTCATCACCCAGCACCGCTTCGAGGATCAAACCCGCTTCCTCACGATATTCACGCGGTACCATGATGACATTTTTTGCTCCGCCTGAGCTGTCCAGACCGAAGTGGAAATTCACTCCCTGACCGTACGCTCCAAACATGGAGGAGAGGATCATTGAGGGGATGTTGCTGGAGTTAAGAGCGCCCTTGGCTATCTCCGATTTCATCTGGCTGGCAACACTCCCTATCGGAACCCAACTATCGTCCGGAGTAACCGCTGCGGGCGTTTTTGGCGGGAGTTGATCGACTAAGGTTACATGGCAATCCGGGCAGATCAATACGCCTGCTTGATACTCATATCGACACTTAGGACAGTATGACACTCAGCTCTCCTTTCTCTGCCACTTGTCACCGATTATCATGTCCAAAATTTCAATGGCTTCGTCACGATAGGCGACAGGAACCGACATTTCAAACGGGGCTGATTGTGAGTTATAGAAAGGGCGTAGGGGCAGTCCGATATCGCCGAAAAAGCCGTCTTTTGAAATGACCACGGCTGGGATGCCGTATGAGGCCAGCGTTTCCTTGGCGAAATCTGCATACAGCTTGTTCTCGATTGAACCTAATACGACCCAGTGAGTTTCTTGGGTGTTAGTGAGATCGCAGCCACAAACGTAGCACTCAGTAGTGCCATCCGGTAGCTCTTGGTTACATTTGGGACAAAACACCACTGCGAGTTAGCTCCTTCACTCCTTCAACCAACCGCGTAATCTCCTCGTCAGTTCGTTTTTCAGTAAGAGCGACAATCAAACAGTCATCCATATTCTTATACCAACGACCGGCATCAATGCCGGGGAGAATCTGCCTTTCGACCATCGACAGGATGAGCTGCCGGGCCGGGCCGGGAGTCTTTACGGCAAACTCACGTACGAACGGACCTTTGAAATAAGGTTCGAAGCCACCCAGTTTGAACAGGGCAGCCGCTGTTTGCTGAGCCTTCTCCGCCGATAGCAGTGCCGCCCTTTTCAGTCCGGTTTTACCCAGCAAAGTCAAGTATACTGAAGCTGCTGTGGCACATAGCGCCTGATTAGTGCAAATATTGGAGGTTGCCTTTTCACGGCGAATATGCTGCTCGCGTGTCTGCAGCACCAGAACGAAGCCGGTTTTTCCTTCGACATCGGTAGTGCGCCCGGCGATGCGCCCCGGCATACTTCGGGCCAGTTCTTTTTTAGCGGCGAAGAAACCGAGTAGGGGCCCGCCAAACGAGAGCGGCAATCCCAGTGGCTGACCCTCTCCGACTACGATGTCAGCCCCGCACTCAGCGGGTGTCTTCAGGATAGCCTGGGCAACCGGATCCACCGATATGATAAACTTGCCGCCGACTTTATGAATCATTTCAGAAACAGCCTCAACATCCTCCAGCAGCCCGAAGAAGTTGGGCTGGCTTACCAGGACGCAGGCAGTGTCTTCATCTATTGTATCCTCTAGGCGGTTGAGGTCGCAGATTCCTTCTTTCATCGGCGCCGTTACCTGCGCCACAACCCGCCCGGATAGATAGGTGTTGATTACTTCGCGATAAAGGGGATTGACGGTTTCCGAGACAACTATCTTACTCCTTTTTGTGATCTTAGCGGCAACGACAATCGCCTCAGCCGCCGCCGAGGCGCCATCGTACATTGAGGCGTTGGCTACATCCATACCTGTCAGACGGCAAATGTGCGTTTGAAACTCGTACATGGCTTGCAGCGTCCCCTGGGAAACCTCCGGCTGATAAGGCGTGTAAGCGGTCATAAACTCCGGGCGACTGATAATCGTTTCAACCGCCGCCGGAATGAAGTGGTCATAGATACCGCCCCCGGCAAAACACACCAGCCCTTCACGGTTTTGTTTGGAAATTTCTTCGATCTCACGTAACAGGTCCATCTCAGATAGAGCCGGGATGTCAAGGGGACGGTTCAACCGGAGCTTCTCGGGTATGGCGCTGAGCAATTCCTCAATGCTTTTGACGCCCGTTTTACTCAGCATCGCCCGGCGATCATGGTCGGTATTTGGTACAAAGGGCATAATTGCTTCTACAACTTTCTTCTCTTATCCGGTTCCAGTGAGCCTTGTTGGTGTGAAGCCTACTCGCCAATAAGGCTTTTATAACTATTTGAGTCTAATAATTGCTCTATTTGAGAGATATCGGATAATTCGATCTTTATCATCCAGCCGTCACCATATGGGTCGCGGTTAATCACCATCGGGTCATCGTCGAGAGAAGAATTGATCTCGGTGACTTTCCCCGTAACCGGTGAGAAAAGATCGGAAACAGCCTTAACTGCTTCGATGGTCCCGAACGGCTCCATCTGTGTCACTGCGTCGCCCACACCTGGCAGCTCCAAAAAAACGATGTCCCCCAGCTCGTCCTGAGCGTAGTCGGTTATACCGACGGTGGCGATGTTTTCTTCAATTCTTACCCATTCATGTTCCTTGGTGTACATCAATTCTACCGGTATGTTCACCTGACCCTCCGGAGTTTATACATTATCGGTTTCGCTTTTTGCTGTTTTTTTGACTGCTTCAGTCTTATCTAACTTATCTAACGCTGGTCGGCTCTCGAATTGTTCACCTGCCCGCTTGACAGTGAGGGAACTCTGTATTAGCTCCTCAACTTTGGGAGTCCTGCGGAAGGCCGTTTCTATAAACGTAATATCGTATTTGCCGGCCATGAAATCCGGATGATTGAATATCCCCTGATGCAAACCGATGGTAGTCGGAACGCCCTCCACGATAAACTCATCGAGGCAGCGGCGCATCCGTACCACTGCTTCTTGGCGGGTGCGAGCCCGAACAATCAGCTTGGCAATCAGAGAATCGTAGTAGGGAGGAATGACGTAGCCGGTGTAGACAGCACTATCCACCCTCACCCCCGGTCCGCCGGGGATATGCAAGCTGGTAATCTTGCCAGCCATGGGGCGGAAATCCTTCTGGACGTCTTCAGCGTTAATCCGGCACTCAATGGCAACCCATCTGGGTTGAAGCTCTTCCTGTCGATAGGTCAACTTGTCACCCAGCGCCACCCGGAGCTGGTCTTTGACAAGATCGACCTCATAGGCCTCCTCGGTAATGGGATGTTCTACCTGGATACGAGTGTTCATTTCCATGAAGTAGTAGTTACGCTCGCCATCCACAAGAAACTCAATAGTGCCTACTCCCTGATAGCCCACCATCTTAGCCCCGCGAATAGCTGCTTCACCCATAGTACGACGGAGCTCTTTTGTCATGAGCGGCGAAGGGGTCTCCTCAATAAGTTTTTGATGACGGCGTTGGATGGAGCAGTCCCGCTCGCCGAAGTAGAAGAAGTTTCCATGTACGTCACCCACCAACTGAATCTCAATATGATGCGGGCTGTCGATCACTTTCTCCAGATACAGATCATGGTTGCCGAAGGCATTGCCAGCCTCAGTTGAGGCAATGTGAAACCCTCGCTCCAGTTCGGCGAGGTCGCGGCAGATGCGCATCCCTTTCCCGCCCCCGCCAGCCACAGCTTTGAGCATCACCGGATAGCCGATCTCCTGGGCAACCTCGCTGGCCTGTTGAAATGACGAGACGACTCCATCAGAACCCGGAATAACCGGTATCCCGGCCTTTTTCATCAATTCCTTAGCCTGGATTTTATCCCCCATCTGCCGAATTTGGTCCGGTGTCGGGCCAATAAACACCAGTCCGCACGACTCGCAGACCTCGGCGAAGTCAGCGTTCTCCGCCAAGAATCCGTAGCCGGGATGAATCGCCCCGGCGTTGGTTACCTCGGCCGCTGCAATGATGCGCTTGGAGTCAAGGTACGACTCGCCCGGTGGAGGAGGACCAATACAGACATCTTCGTCTGCAAAACGAACATGGAGAGCATCGCGGTCTGCCTCGGAGTAGACTGCAACGGTTTTCAAACCCAGTTCCCGACACGCCCGGATAACTCGCAGGGCAATCTCGCCTCGATTGGCTATCAGAACTTTGTTAAACAATCACAATCCTTTTCTTCAGCCACTAGCCCAGGCTCACCTTATTTGTCTTGAGCCTACCCAAAAGATAAAAATATATATCATGTGCTCTCGAATCACAACACAAAAGGCGGTCATAGGC
>CAZYRH010000155.1:0-5163 GCA_964650395.1 uncultured Ignavibacteriales bacterium | reverse complement strand
GTAAAGCAGTACGAGCCGCCTCCAAAGGGATTGCCGTTGATCGTCGAAGAGACAACGTTGCCGTCCGGATCATCACAGGAAAAACCAGCAACACAAATATCCGAAAGATCGCATACAAACAGGGTGTCGTCATCCGGGCAGGTGGCCACCGGAGGACTGTTAAGGCCAACGTGTATCACCGTCTGACAGGTGTCGGCCACACCGCAGGTATCGGTGCATATCAGTGTCAGGACGTTGTCTCCCTCCACCGGTGTAAAGCAGTACGAGCCGCCTGCAAAAGGACTGCCGTTGATGGTCGATGAGACTACGTTGCCGTCCGGATCGTCACAGGCAAAACCGTCAATACAAATATCCGACAGATCGCACACAAACAAAGTGTCGTCATCCGGGCAGGTCGCCACCGGAGGAGAATTGACTTCAAACGTGACCGTGAATGATTCCTCGCAGGTGTTGTCACAGTCATCTTGGCACTCAATTGTCACCGTCACCACCTCTGAGCCGGTCGGAGTGTAGCACCAGTTGCCACCGGCAAGAGACCCGGGACCGGCCGTTATCTGGCAAAAGACATTAGTGTCACAGTCATCTGTCGCGGACACCGGCAGACATACCTCAGCCGGCTCACAAAAGTAAATGGTCGTGTCATTTGGCACACTGCATACCGGTGGGATGGTGTCCACCACAAGAATTAGCTGGACGCAGGTATCTGCGTTGCCAACACTGTCAACAGCGATCCAGGTACGGAAGATGCTGTCCGGACAAGGACCCGCGACAAGAGAGTCGGAGAAAGTAATGCTGGCAATACAGGTCGAGTCACAATCCGTTGTCGTGGGGCTGCAAACATTGTTATGTCTGTCAATGAAGCCTAGGACAGTAAAGTCGCCGAAGACAAACGGCGGAGCAATGGGCTGCGAACAGGAGCAATGAATCCTCTGTTCATTTGGACTACCATCTAGACTAACTCGGAAATCCATCTCTGAATGTAGCTTCGCCCTTCCGATCTTCGTGGCATCGACCTGGATGTCTACCACAGCCTGACCACCGATCGCCTCGATCCGAGTGATGGCGACGCCCCCTGAAAATGTCGTAGAGGTCATCGTAGTACCATCAAACGTTTCAATATCGATCCCATAAGGATCTGTATCAAGCCTGTCTTTCCTAGCTGCCCGAGCTTCTATCGAAACAACGCCTCCGGGATACGGAAAAGACGTTTGCAGATCAATAATCTTGATACCGCCGTCGCATTCACAAGACATTGTGGTGTCAAATGTGGAGCAGGCTCCAATGGCGGTAGCGTATCCCGTGATAGAGGGATCGGTGGATGTGTCGCACTCGACAGCAGTATCGGAAGGACATGTCACCACCGTACTACAAGGAGGCTCAACGACCTCACAATCCAACGTCGGTCCACAGATGGTCGCAATGTTGGAGTTTGGACCTGCTTTAGGCGCGAATTGGGCACTGCCAATATCAAGCATCTGGTCAAGCGTGAAACTAAAGTTAACCGGGGTATTCGCGGGAAAACCTGTAATGTCGTCCCACTTGATGCCATACAAACCGGTTGAACCGTCAGGCCCAATGCTGGCACCAGACGGCGTTGTAGACACCAAATTGTCATTTGTCAGCAGCGCGCACAATTCAATGTCGAAATGACTGAGCTCAGGTGGGGTGCCATCCCAGGTAAGGTTGTAATCCCACTTTGACGTGCCAGCGGATGTATTGTATGTAACACCTTCAAACACAAGAGTGAAATGGTTGGAGTACTTGACGCTATCACATACGCAGCGGATACCACTGAGTCCGGCCATGAAGTCGTCATAGTCCAAATCAGCTGCTTCCCCGTCATCGGCAAAGACCAAAAACTCGTAGTCACCGGAAAAGGAGTTGACATTCCCGTTTCCGTCATGCCACCTGTAATTCGTGAAGCCCAAACCTCTCACGTCATAAATAACGAACCACTGCTCATCCGTCATATCGGGGTCTGGTAGGCTAAGAGTCGCTTCACTAAAGAGCCAGGCATCATCCGGAGCGTCATATAAGCTGTCGGTTTGACCTTGCCCGAGATTGATGTCTCTCAGCATGGTCAGGGTGAAAATGTCGTCAATAGGGGCATAGATGGTGACCCCAGCACCTTCACTAGGGTGGACAATGGTGTTTAGCTGTCTTTGACCCGGCTCTGACCAGCCCACCCAGTTATTGTCCTGCCAGGTTGTATTCTCCTGGATAACGGTCAGAGCGACCGAATCCTGCGTAGGGACAAAGTGCTCATCGAAGAGGAGTATCCCTACCAGTGTGTCGCTGTCATCAGTCAACTCCATCTGGAGAGCGTTGACGGCTGGAGCACCAAAAACAAGCCCCCAGCAGACAATACACAGTAATAGAACAAGAGCTGTTCTACTGCTTGCGATCGGATAGTGCAATTTACCTAACATTACGTCCTCACTATATAGTTATTTATATACTTTCTATTTTTCTTCTCACTTGTACGGTTGTGTTTTATCCAAATCAAACTTATTCCGACCGCTCATTACCAGCGGCAGATTGGGTTGTTGTTTTTCAACAGTGAGTATCTTTTCTTCCCTGACAATCGTCACTTCGTTACTCTTCAAATACCAAATACCGTCTCCAAAAACTCGGACTTTTAAGACAGAATTTATCGTTCTGTCACAATTGGCCTAAGAAAATTCACAATTTAAACTTACCCGTTTAAATTTAACTAACCCCTTATCCGATGTCAAGCTAAATTCCGACATTTTAACTCCATATCCCAAATAAACTCGATTCGAAAGCTTATTAACCATCCCAAATAAACTGGCGAATTTCACAAAGGCCTCTTTCCGTTCCGACCCGAATCGAGCTAAAAAAAACTGCCCCTATCCGCTAACCAACCAGCACGCAACAAGTTGCGATTAGTTTTTCTCTTGCCAAAGGCTTGAAAAACAGTTATCTTTAAGCATAAAGAAAGAGATATAGTGAACTACTTCAGCCAACCGCCTAAAAAGAACTTCAACAAGGCTCGCCAGTCCCCAAAACCGATTGCTGGGGCGATTGAAAAAGTGGTGCGCTCGCTTGGCATTTCAAAGAGTTACCACGGCTGGTTGGTGGTATTAAAATGGCCGGACATTGTCGGCGAACAGATTGCCAGAGTCACAAAAGCGGTGCGTTTCGATGACGGAGTGCTCTTTGTTGCTGTGCCGGATCCGTCTTGGCGACAGAACCTGGCGATGGAAACCGAGGAAATCTTGCACAAGATACAAAGTTACTCGTTTGGCCGCGTAGTTAAACAATTGCGATTCGTCCAGGGCGAGAAAGGATAATAGCAGCCATGCCAACTGACTTGGAAGACGTCAAACAGAATGAAAACGTACCTGTTCCAGATAAGATGAACAGCCACACCTACGACGCCACAACCATCAAGGTGCTGGCGGGCCTTGAGGCGGTGCGGCGGCGACCGGCGATGTATATCGGTGATACTGGTCAGCGTGGTCTACACCACATGGTGTACGAGGTCGTCGACAATTCTGTTGACGAAGCGATGGGCGGATTTTGTGACCGGATCATCGTTGAAATCAACAAGGACAATTCCATAACCGTCACAGACAACGGACGCGGTATACCGGTGGAGAAACATCCCGAACAGAAGGTCTCCGCTCTCCGAGTCGTTATGACCACACTCCACGCTGGAGGCAAATTTGACCATCGTACTTATAAAGTCTCCGGCGGTCTGCATGGGGTGGGCGTGTCGGTTGTCAATGCGATCTCGGAGTGGTGCTGGGTTGAGGTCAGCCGCGACGGGGACGTCTACCGGCAGGACTACCAAAGAGGCAAGGCTCTCAAACTGGTGGCCAAGGTGGGTAAGGCAAAGAAGACTGGGACGAAAACCTGCTTTCGCCCCGACCCGGAAATCTTCAGCAGAATTGAATTCAAATTTGATATTATTGCCTCGCGCCTGCGGGAACTGGCTTTTCTCAACCAAGAGCTAAGCATCGACCTGATCGACCATCGCATTGACAAGAAGGTCACGTTTTACTATAAAGGTGGTCTGTCATCATTCGTTCAATACCTGAATGAAAATAAGACCACTCTGTTTAGAAAGCCGATTCACTTCAAGAAATCGAAGGACGATGTTGAAGTTGAGGTGGCGTTGCAGTACAACGACGGCTACTCTGATTCAGTCCACTCTTACGTGAACAACATCAACACTATTGAGGGCGGCACTCACCTCACCGGTTTCCGTACCGCCTTGACGCGGTCTATCAATAACTACGCCTTGAAATACAATTTGTTGAAAAAGAACGGCGTCGCCCTCATCGGCGACGACAGCCGGGAAGGTCTGACGGCGGTTATCTCGATCCACGTGCGCGACCCTCAGTTTGAAGGACAAACCAAAACCAAGCTGGGCAACCACGAAGTCAAAGGGATCGTTGAGATGGTCACCAACGAGAACCTGGGTTCATTCTTTGAAGAAAATCCCTCGGTAGGGAAAAAGGTGGTTGAGAAGTTGATCTCCGCTGCCTGGGCACGCGAGGCGGCCCGCAAAGCCAAGGAGTTGACCCGCCGTAAGACCGCGCTTGACAGCGCCTCTCTTCCCGGCAAACTGGCCGACTGTTCCCTGCGCGACCCCGAATCTTCCGAGCTGTATATCGTCGAGGGTGATTCGGCAGGAGGGTCAGCCAAGCAAGGCCGCGACCGGCGGTTCCAGGCGATACTGCCCCTGCGGGGAAAAATCCTTAACGTGGAGAAGGCGCGCATCGACAGGATACTGGGCAATGAGGAAATCCGCACGATCATCACCGCCCTCGGCTGTGGTGTGGGAGATGATTTCGACGCCTCGCGAGTGCGTTACCACAAGATCATCATCATGACTGACGCCGATATCGACGGCGCCCATATCCGCACCCTGATCTTGACCTTCCTTTTCCGTTACATGAAGGACCTGATAGACCTCGGCCACGTTTATATCGCGCAGCCACCTTTGTTCCGTCTCAAGTACGGCAAGACTGAGCAGTACGCCTACAGCGATGAAGAAAAAGACAAGCTTCTCAAGAACCTGCCCGAAAGCGGGGTTAGCATCCAGCGTTATAAGGGGCTGGGAGAGATGAACCCCGAACAGCTCTGGCGCACCACGATGGACCCGGAGACCCGCACTCTTTTGCAGGTAACACT
>CAZYRH010000154.1:0-5179 GCA_964650395.1 uncultured Ignavibacteriales bacterium | reverse complement strand
AAAAACTTTGCCGACCTTATTAGCCGCATACGCAGCAAATAATATGATCTTCCAAATATAAAACAACAAACTGCATGGTTGGCTTCTCCGGGACCTGCCGGTCCGCTATAGGTAGACAGGGGTCCAAGGAGGATACAATAAAAGAGTGATTTTATACTGCATAGGCCACAAACTACCCTTTATACTATCTTGCGTTCATTAATCAAGTGTATTATCATTTCGGTTGGACATAAAACCAGGGAGGCCGAAATGACGGAAGAAATGCTGGAGCGGTTACTTGCTCTACAAAAGCAGGCCCGAAACATCAGGGAATGACGAAGGTTGGAGGTGGTCTGGTTGAGGGAGAAGCTTGGGCTAAGTGGCCCGGAGGTATCAACAGCCCTAAGCTACAAACTTCAGACCGTACACGCCATCTGGCATCAATGGACGAAGGAAAAAGAATCTCTCTTTTGCCGGCCCCTTCCCGGCGGCCGCAAACACGCCTATCTGACGGTGGAAGAAGAAAAAGAGTTTCTTGCTCCCTTTTTCCGAAAGGCAGAAGCCGGCGGAGTACTTACCGTTGCCGAGATCAAAGAAGCCTATGAAAAGCTGGTCAACAAGAAGGTTCCCCCGTCCACCATTTATCGCTTGTTGCACCGGCACGGCTGGCGGAAGATAGCTCCTCGTAAGAGACACCCGAAAAGTGACCTGGAACGACAGGAGCAGGCAAAAAAAACTTGATACGCCTGGCGACGGATACAGGCAAGGCGGCGGCCAGTGCGCGAGGAGCGGAAGGGATGCCGGTGCGGCTCATGTTCATGGACGAGGCGCGCTTTGGCCGGATCAGCGATGTGCGCCGTTGCTGGGCGCCGCCGGGTGTTCGACCTGTTGCCTTCGCCCAGGTAGAGCGGGAGTACAGCTATGCCTATGCGGCTTTGAGTCCCTTTGACGGTGAATTGGTAAGTTTGGTGTTGCCTACAGTCAACGCGGAGATGATGTCGCTCTTCCTCGAGGAAGCATCGCGTCAGTATCCCGACGAGCAGGTGGTAATGATCATGGACCAAGCCGGTTGGCATAAGGCCAAACGCCTTAACGTTCCGGATAACATAACGTTGCACTGGTTGCCACCATACAGCCCGGAGTTAAATCCTGTCGAGCATCTGTGAGACGAAATACGGGAGAAATGGTTCTACAACCGGGTCTTTGAAAGTCTTGAGGCGGTAGAGATACAACTCGTAAAGGCTCTTCGGCACTATCTGTCCTCCTCAGCAGAACTCAGCTCCTTCACACTGTTCCCATGGATGCAGCTTGATTATTGAATGCGAAATGGTATAATTGGTATAAATGCTATGTCTTCTCTACCTCTTGAAAGTTTCTATTGTCTTTTGCTACATGCAATAAAAAAGCCCGCACACAGGCGGGCTTTTTCTCGAGTGAGGAAATAGGGGGTGGTTAGATGTCGGAGTCAGGGTCAAAGTCAAATCTGTAGCCGGGGCCACGGGGACTGCCCTGGACTTTGCCGGAACGCTGGCCCTTCATTTGTTGACGTTTTTCCTGACGTAGTTGCTTAAGCTTGTCGATTTGAACCTCCGTCAGCAGGCTGCGCACCTCTTTGTGGTGGCGATAGTGCATCTTCTGTAGTTCGGCTTTCAGGCCGGCCAGTGCGTCTATAGCAGCGTTGACCTCTATTTCCTTAGCGTTTTCATCACGCATGAGGGCGCGGAGTTTGATTTTGGCCTTTTCTGCCTTGGCCCGCTGATCGACTTTTTCCAGGTTGAAAGTGACTACCATTTGTTCGAGCTTTGCTTTTTGCTCGTCGGTTAAATTGATATCATCCGCCATGGCCAAAATCATTTTCACTCCAGGCATCCCGGCACGCATTTGGGGACTGTGTTGAGGACCGGGCCTCTCTGGATGATGCCATGCCGGTTGGTCAGGTCGGCCACGACCACCCCAGCGGGATTGAGCTAAGGTCACAGACGACAAAACCAAGAGACCTGCTACTGTCAGACTCAATACTCTTTTCATGGTTTCCTCCATTTGTAATAGGTTATTTCGTTGTTAAAAACTGTCCTTTTCTTTAAGCTCGTAAGGAGGCGGTCCCTCCGGGGTCAATGGCTCCAACTGGCCATGCGGTCTTTCCCTAAAGGCTCTGACCGTTTCCAACAATTCAAGTTCAAATCTCTCCTGAAACACTATAAACTTCCCAAGTTGCTGGGGGGTTAGAATCCGCCGCGCCGTGGTGAGGAAATCCTGTTTCATCTGGCTATCCTTATTATCCAGCTTTACGACTTCTTTTATAAGTTGTTTGATTTCATTATCAGTTATAGTTCCAGCCCGAAGTCCATCAGCCAGGTTATTCACCAGCACCTTTTTCTTTTCGTGCAGGACACGGCGCTGCTGGCGCATGGAGTGAAAAGCGGTAATAAAATCAACTTCCTGCTCTTCTTCCAAGTCCAACAGTTCAAGAAGCTTTAACAGGCGGAACTGCTCCAAGTATTTACGCTGTTTAACCTGAGGCCCCATCGTGCCCATTTTACGTTGGTGCTTCTGACCCTGGGGGCGTTCATCCTGTCCGAGCTGCTGGTCAAGCTGGGCTTGACAAAGCAACTTCTCACCAATCCTCTCAGCATAAACAGCTCTGTCAGGCCAGCATGCTTCCAACAGTGCGTCTTGTGCTCTGGACTGTTGTCCAAGTGCTGCGACAATCAACAGCATAACTAATTTCATTTGATGCCTTACGGGGATCACAGTAAGTCTCCTACATCAAAACTCTTTTCCAAGTACTTCAGCTCCTCTTCGGTAAGGTCGTCCAGCAGCCATTCGCTTGCGTCGGAGGAATGTTGAGTGGTAAAATCATCGATAAGAGTAATAACTGCATCTTCATCCAGTTCCTGGTCACCTTCTTCGTACAAACCGGAGATATCAGTTTTACTGGCAGCCATCTCGGTTACTCTGGAGTCGGGAGCGGTTCCTCCTGTCATGTATTTCCCAATGGCGATACCCAAGACCAGCGCTGCGGCCGCCGCCGTCGGGACATACGTGTGCCAGACTCTCCTCACCCAGAGCACATAGTGCTTCTTATCTTGTTCCATCTCTTCTATGGTCGAGCTAATCTTCGATACTAATCTGTCTACCTGAGCATCGTTCGGGTGGAATAAATCATTCTCCCCAAGTCTGTCGCCCAGATTGGACAATTCTTTCCACGCTGCCTGACATGTGGTACATTCAGCAAGATGTTCTTGCAAATCAGTCGGCAGTTGCTTTTGTCCAAAGTACACCAGCATTTGCTCTTGAAAATGAGAGCACGTCATTGCCGCCATCCTCTTTGTTTGGCGAATGCTCGCAATTTAATAATAGCCTGTCGGTAGTGCGTTTTTACTGTTCCCAGGGCTTTATCTGTAATTTGAGCAATCTCTTCAAAAGTTCTTCCCTTGTAGAAACGCAAGTCAAAAACCAATCGCTGCTGGGGCGGTAGCCCGGCCATGAAATTGAGGATAACGTTTTGTAACTCTTTTTGGTGCAACGGAGTTTCCGGATTGTGAGAATTTGAACCCAATGCCATGGAAGATAAAGGGATAGAATCAATTGATGACGTCTGTCCGTGAGAGCGCCGTTTCAAAAAGTTGAGTGTTTTGTTAGAGGCAATTCGGTACAGCCAGCTTTCGAACTTTGATTCCTGCCTGAAGCCGCTTAAGTTTTGCCAGGCGGAGATAAATGTCTCCTGGGCCAGATCAAAAGCGCTCTCGCGATCCTGGGTCATTCGATATGTTGTTGCTACTACATCTTTCATCATCATCCGTACTATCTTTGAAAAGGCTTCTTTGTCGCCTTCTTTCGCCCGTCGAACAAGATACTCGACAATCTCATGGTCAACAGCCACCATCGTTATAATTTCTGCTATTATGACAACGAAAAAAAGAAAAGGATTAATTCAATTTTGCCACTGGCAAGAAAGCCTGTGAATATTTCCGGCAGCGCATTCTTATAGGTTGGGTTCGAGCCTGCCTTGGGCGGATGAGAAACCCGACAATCTTTTCTTTAAGATAACCTATTTAGTCTTTTCTGCTTTTTTCCAAGACTTTGTTGTAGTGAGCAAGGTCTTCGAGAACCTTTCCGGCGCCACGTACGACACATGTCAGGGGATCATCGGCCACGTTGACCGGTAGATTGGTCTCCTCGCGGAGTCTCTTGTCCAGTCCGCGCAGCAGGGCTCCTCCGCCGGTGAGAATAATCCCTTTTTCAAGGATATCCGAGGCCAGCTCAGGGGGGGTACGTTCCAGCGCTTGCCTCACCGCTTCAACCATGATGTCAACCGTTTCCGAGATTGCTTCGCGGACCTGGGCTGACGATAAAGTCAGATTCTTCGGAATTCCAGCCACTAGGTCACGCCCCCTGATTTCCATTGACAGCTCCTTCTCAAGGGGGAAGCTCGATCCGATCTTTATTTTAATATCCTCGGCGGTAAGTTCGCCGATGAGCAGGTTATAATTTTTTTTCAAGTACATGAGAATGGCGTCATTGAGTTCATCTCCGGCAACCCGAATTGAAATATCATTGACGATGCCGTTTAGAGCAATGACCGCGATTTCACAGGTGCCGCCGCCTACATCAATTATCATACTCCCCGACGGTTGCTCCACCGGCAAGCCAACTCCAATAGCAGCCGCCATCGGCTCTTGCAAAAGGTAGACCTCACGAGCACCGGCGTTTTCAGCCGAATCACGCACTGCTCGCTTTTCAACATCGGTGATGCCGGAAGGGACCGAAATGACCACCCGTGGCTTCATCAGGTATTTATGTTTGACCACGCGGCGGATGAAATCAGCGATCAGCTTTTCGGAGATTTCAAAGTCGGCAATGACACCGTCTTTCAAAGGACGAATAGCGGCAATTCCTCCGGGAGTACGGCCAGTCATCTCCTTGGCGGCGGAGCCAATCGCCAGTACTTTGCCAGTGGATTGCTCTATGGCCACCACCGACGGCTCATTCAACACAATCCCTTGATTGCGCACATAGACTAACGTATTGGCCGTGCCGAGATCGATCCCAATGTCATTGGAAAGGAAATTCAAAACTCCCAACCTAAATACCTTTACATTTCGTCCAGTCACCGACTGCTTCTTATATCCTCAATATCGAACTAAGTCGCTATTAGTTTATTGACTAATTCGTCAAAGGGCAAACAAAAACTTGCCCG
>CAZYRH010000153.1:0-5180 GCA_964650395.1 uncultured Ignavibacteriales bacterium | reverse complement strand
GATTTGGTGCGATACAGACTCATTCTGGATAACGGTTTCACCGGATTCAGGCTGCACTCCAGCGCTTATCGATCTGGAAGTTGATCCTACCGGACTTGGGGCAGGGCAGTATGTAGGTTACTGTTGGGTCAATGGTGATTCGACTGTCTGTGAGCCGAGCACACAGATGTTTACCGTCATTCTTGACATCGTGGACACCACCGCGCTTCCTTGTGAGGACTCTCTCACGGTGGCAACTGTTGGAGCCGTTCCCGGCGCACAGGTGGTAGTACCCATAGACTTCTCAAATTGCTGCGATCTTTCCGCGGCTGCAGTCATACTCGGATGGTCTTCTTCATGCATCTATTTGGATTCGGTCTCTTTTGCAGATTCACGCCTGGCCGATTTCCAAATCAAGTATGACACGATTAATAATGCCTTACGGATGGTTGTTCTTGGTGCCGCCAATGATGGGTCGGTTCCTGACGTTCCTCCCGGCTCCGGAAACTTCGCCAACATGTACTTCTCCGTTAATGTTGAGGCTCCGGCTGAGTTTTATAAAATCGATCTGGCCAGTCCTAGTCCTTCAGCAACAAGCGCAATATGTTATAATCCTGTATTCACTGAAGATTGTGGTGAAGGTGAGGAAATCATTATTCCAGAGTTCATCCCCGGCGGTATCAATGTTGGCCCAGCGGAATATGACATCTGCGGCTATGTAGTTGACACTAACGGAAATCCGATCGAGGGTGCTATAGTCGAACTCTGGACCTCTTTCCCGGATGGCATTATTGAAGATACGGATGCCACCGACAGCACTGGCCTTTTTGGATTCTTTAACGTCGGTCTGGGGCAGTTTGACCTATGGGCGTATCACGAAGGCTATTATCCGCGCCTGGTCGAAGACGTGCCCTTTGGCGAGACCGGCATCATGATTGAGCTGACGCCGGTAGAACCCATCTACCCGACCTATGAGTGGGTTTGGTTCTTTTGTGACTATAACGAGTATATGGGAGCACCGCTTCCGGTTGGCTCAGTTATCGATGCCTACGATTCTAATGGCGTTCACTGTGGCACTGACTTCGTGACAGATGAGGGCCGGTACGGCTACATGCCGGTTTACCGCGATGACCCTTATCCCCCGCATGATACTACGGACGAAGGAGCCGATCCGGGTGAGACCATTAACTTCTTCATCAATGGCATCGAAGCTGTCGTAACTTGTGGCGACCCGACCTGGACCAAACACGGTGATACCAATCAAGCCTGTCTTGAAGCTGGTAGGATCATCACGAAAACCTGTGACCTATTGGAGGGCTGGAACCTGGTTAGCTGGAATGTCAAACATGAAACGGGCTACATTCCCGATGTTCTAACCTCGATTGAGGGCTGCCTTGAGCTGGTTATGGGCTTTGAACAGGGTGCGCTGATCTATGATCCGGGTCTGCCCCAGTTCTCGACTCTCTGGTATGCTGATCACCTTAGCGGTTACTGGATTAAGACCAGTTGTGACGTAACTCTCGAAATCACAGGCGCTAAGGTGTCGCCGACAACCTCAATTCCGGTGACCACCGGCTGGAACCTTGTCTCGTATCTGCCTGACTTCACCATACCCACTGGAGATGCGCTGGTTTCGATACATGATGATTTGGTCGTCGCCTTAGGTTGGGACGGCGATTACTTGATATACCTGCCAGGCGAGGAACCGTATAACACCCTGACCGAAATGGGTCCCTGCTATGGCTACTGGGTCAAGGTTACCCAAAATGGCAACCTCTTATATCCAGCTACGGGTCCAATTATCGCCGCTTCACAGAAGAGCGGTGGCAATCCGGTCGTAAGTGCGGCCGTTCCTGATGTGATAGCAACCAATCGCTGGATTAGCGCTTTCTCCCATAACCTCACGCTTGATGGTGAGACCGTCGCTGCCGGGGCAACCATTGCGGCTTATACGCTCGATGGCGCTAAGATCGGCGGCTTTTCCATGACACAGGACGGTCTGTTCGGTTTCATGCCGATCTACGCTGATGAAAACGGCACTCCTGAGGTTGAAGGAGTGAGGTCCGGTGAACGGTTCTACTTCTCCATCAATGGCGTCAAGACCAACGAAACTTTCGTTTGGACGAAAGCGGGTGACAAGATGGAGATCGGAGCCTTGACAACCAAATCGAGCTCCGAGCCGTCTCTGCCCGATGGGTACTCACTTAACCAGAACTACCCCAACCCGTTCAACCCGACTACAAACATCAGCTTCACTCTACCTGTTTCCGGCAAGGCCAAGATTGAGATATTCAATATCCTTGGCAAACTGGTAGCGACGCCGTTTGACGGCTTGGCGCAGGCCGGCAGCAACGAAGTGACCTGGAATGGCAGAAACTTTGCAGGTGAAACTGTGGCCTCAGGTATTTATTTCTACCGATTATCTGCCGATAAGTATACGGAAACTAAGAAGATGATACTGATGAAGTAGGGTGATATCCCTGCTGACTGAGACTTACGAGTAACTTCCGGCCGACCATTAAGGTCGGCCGGAAAAACCCATGGTGAAGATGTGAAAAAACACATTGTGACGGTTGCCCTCGCAGGAGGTTTTCTTCTGTTGCTGGCAATTGCAAGCCTTGCAGATGTAATACCGACGTGGGAAGCGGTCTTTTTTAGAGGCAGTGTCGCGTTCAATGGACAGACGGCGCCGCTTGGCTCTATTGTCGATGCCTATGATTCCAGTGGCGTCCACTGTGGCACCTTTACGGTTGGGGACGTTGTCGATTCAGCAGGCATTTACGGTTATATGCCAGTCTACCGTGACGACCATACGGCCCCCGATACTATCGACGAAGGAGCCGAACCGGACGATAGCATCTACTTCAAGGTAAATGGAAGGGATGTAGACTCGCTCAGCGGCAACGTCATATGGGGCACCAACGGCGACACCAACAATGTCGATCTCTGGGCTTCCGGCACTATTGTTGTGACCGGTGTAGACCTGCCCGAAGACACAACTGCTGCGCCCGAAGATACGGTGCGCTTCCAGGTGGGTGTTAGCAACGACGGCGACGGTCTCGATTTCTATGGTGTTACCTCCGCCTCTGCCAACGGTTGGCAAACCGTCAACAAGGACACCTTCACGTATGCTAATCCTGGGGATACTGTTTACGTTTACTTCGATGTAATTATCCCCACCTGGCCGGTCGACACCACCGACATCATTACCTATTCAGTCTTTTCCTACCTTGATACGAGTAAGCATGTGGACAGCAGTGTTGGCCTGATTGTTTCAGCTTCCGACGTTGGTGACGAGCCGTTCGTTGAACTTCCCAATGGCTTCCATTTGAACCAGAATTATCCCAATCCATTCAATCCCACCACCACCATTTCATTCACCCTGTCATCCAGATCGAGTGTCAGACTGGAGATTTTTGACGTCTTGGGCCGATGCGTTGATACCCGCGACTTGGGTCTCCTGCCGTCCGGAGGCCATGATATCGAATACGATGCCTCTGGATACCCCAGCGGGGTCTATTTCTACCGTGTGGTGACTGAAGCCAGTAGCCAGACAAGGAAAATGGTCTTGGTTAAGTAGTTCAGGGCTTGTTTAGATTATAAAAAAACCCCGATGTAAGTCGGGGTTTTTTGTTGTTTTTGACGGAATCTTATTCGATGTATTACAGGACGTAAGATTGCCATCGTTGCTGAGAATAGTTATAGTGTCCCGAAAGAACATGTGATATACACTGTAAGGTGTACAAAATGCCGCAAAATCATAAAGTAGTCGGGAAAACTGATCGGGGGCTAGTCCGCCCCGGTAATGAAGACTACCTGCATCTGGACGAGAAGAATGCTGTTTATGCTGTCTGTGACGGGATGGGTGGACACCAAGCCGGTGAGGTCGCCTCAATGACCGCTTCCGAGACGATTCGGACGTTGTTTGATCATTTTCAGAGTGAGTTGCAAGCCGTCTCCGGATTGTCGCTGGGACGAACTCTACTTCCCAAAGGCGACCTTCTGATTAAATCAATCCGTTTAGCTAACAGAGCGATTTATACTCGGGCTGCCGGCGATTCAGCTCTGGCAGGAATGGGCACTACAATCGTAACAGTTGCTCTTGAAGAGGATATGATGTCGATAGCCCATGTCGGTGACAGCCGGGCCTATCGGCTCGAAGAGACAAGACTTGTGCCGTTGACGTCAGACCATTCGTGGGTTTCTGAAATGCAACAAAACGGCCTGCTTACCAATGACGATTCCCTGTCAGTGGTGGGGAAAAATGTTATCACTCGCGCCCTTGGGGTACGTGGGAATATCGAAATAGATTACCGACTAATCAGGGTGAAACCGGGGGACATCTTCATACTGTGCTCCGATGGGCTTTGTGGTTTTGCCGATGATGACGAAATATTCGATGTTGCTCACAAGGTTCGCAGCGACATTAATCGCATTGTCGATGACCTGATTCAACTGGCCAATGACCGGGGAGGGTCGGACAATGTCACCGTGATCGCCATTGAGGTGCTGGAGGTTACCCCTTCCCAGGCTCAGGAGGTGGAAGTATTTACTTTCCCGGAGGAATCATCGGATCAGTTGGCGGTTGAAGATGAATGGCTGGCCAAGATCAACGCCTACAAGGCTGAACAATCGGCGAATAAGCAAAGGTCACCTTCAGGCAATCCCGGCAGCAAGTTCCTGCTAACCCTTCTTTTTGCCGTTTTCGTCATCCTGGCAGGCGTCTTCATCTACTTGTCAACCGCAAAGTAACCAGTGGCATTGTTGGGCAATCAGACTCATTCGATGGGGGTTCATTACAACCACCGTCTTTGCTGTTCGTTAATGTGGGGGAGAGTCTTGTGCGCCAAAATGGGTTGCATGAAACTGAAAAGCTGCAATCTCCAGGCAGACCAGAAAGCTCTTGACTTTTGAGGGGGCGAAAGTTAATTGTTGTTCACGGATGCGCCCATAGCTCAATTGGATAGAGCGTCTGGCTACGGACCAGAAGGTTGGGGGTTCGAGTCCTCCTGGGCGTATTTTTTGTGATATAAGCCCAATAAAAAATAGTATTACTTATGGGGCAGGTCTCGGAGGAGGCTGTGACAAAGGAGCCTTCGTCCTGTTAGGTTGGGTCTTGGCCATAACGATGTCGGGGGTGTGACCCGACGAGTCGTTTGGCAAGTGCATGAGTTCCAGGGGATTATGTTATATTCCTTGTT
>CAZYRH010000152.1:0-5218 GCA_964650395.1 uncultured Ignavibacteriales bacterium | reverse complement strand
GTATGACGTACTGATTGATGGAAAATATTTCGATATCATTGTCTGAAAGCGAACAGGACGAAATCTCCGAACTCCGCGTTGACGGCGTTATTGACACTATCACTGCCGGAGAACTGGAAGAAGTAGTCGAGGCGCTGATAAAGCGAGGGCGCTGCCGGATACTGATTGATCTTGCGGGAGTGGACTATATTTCATCGGCAGGGTGGGGGATTTTTATTTCCCATATCAAGGACGTCCGCGCCAATAACGGCGATATCAAGCTGGCTAACATAGTTCCCAATGTCTATGAAATATATGAACTGCTGGAGTTTGATAAGGTCTTGAAAGTTTTCGGCTCAATCGATGAGGCCAGAGGAGACTTTCAACCTGTTTCTCCTTCCATCGGGGAAGTAAAAAAAAAAGCCAACAAGTGACAAGCGTTTCGGTAATCGATAACTTGTTATCCTCTCCGAGCAAATGGGGGCACGATCATCATTCGGGGCTGGTTGAATTTGATGAGCCTGGCGCTACCGACCTGGAAACGATTATTTTGCGCATAGTGAAAGACGATCCGTTTGCCTCAATCTCAGAGATGAAACGAGAGGTATCCAAAATGGATCGGGTTCCGCAAGGGGGATGGTGGCGTATTTTCTGCATATTGAAAAAGCAGAAACTGTTAACGAAGCGTTCGAGGTTTAAGTTTATTCGCAGCAGGTGGTGAGAGGCTGTCTCATAGGTAGTGTGAATGTTGTAAGCTGTCTGGAATATGGCAGGTTGGGTTTCTCAGTCTACGACGTTCCTGCTATCGACCGCCCGGCTGCAGCTTGAGCGTGGCATGCCTACTATTCACAATTGGTCACTCTTTTACTGTTAAAGCATCCAAAATGCCTGCCGCAGGGCAGGCTGAGTGGCATATAAAAGGGGAAACCCTGCCTGATGGGGCTTGAGCACACGGGAGGGGGGACAGACAGGGTTTCTTGGGGGCTTTTCTCCCTTTTATATATTTAGTATAACCATTTTTCTCTGCTTGTCAATATCATATGCAGTTTTTTCTATGCGGAAATAAGAAAACACCATGCTCTGGAAACGAACTGAAAAGGTGACTTTCCCCGTGAATTAAAAGTGAGTGTACTCGCACACTCAGAGGACACAGCGCTAAATCACACTGCCGAGAGGGCTGTGTATTAATAAAAGTGACCCCAACGGGAGTCGAACCCGTGTTTTCGCCGTGAAAGGGCGATGTCCTAGACCACTAGACGATGGGGTCAAGTCTCTTACTACTTGAAGCTGTATAATATTGCTTTTTGGCTGTCTGTCAAGGTATATGCGAAAGAGACCGAGCAAAGTGAGCTGGTTAAGAAGATCTGAGGCGACAAAAGGTTTGAAAACCCCGCCAAGAATTCGTAACTTGCCCTACAAAATTGGGCAACTGTTTGGGATAAACAATCAGCATTAGCACGCAAAGTATGAAAATAGTTTTTTCCCAAAAGTGCCTGGAGTACTCTCAGGCCGGGCATCCGGAATCGCCGGAGCGAGTCAGGGCGTCGTATGCATACCTAAAGGACAAGTTTGAGTTTGTTCATCCCGATGAAATCAACGAAGCGGATATCCTGCTTGTCCATTCACAGTCTCTCCTCGATAGTGTTAAAACCGGCAGTTTTTACGACGCTGACTCACCCAGTTATTCAGACATTTTCTTCTACGCCAAGCTGTCCGCAGGCGCGGCCATGAAGGCCTCCGAGATAGCTCTTAAAGGTGACTTGTCACTGTCATTGATGAGACCGCCGGGGCATCATGTCGGTAGAGACTTTCTGGGCGGTTTTTGCTATTTCAACAATGTGGCGATAGCTGTTGCCAAGGCGCTCCAGCAGGTTGGCAAGGTAGCAATCATAGATTTTGACTGCCACCATGGAAACGGCACGCAGGATATCTTTCTCGGCAAGCCAAATGTGTTATATGTTTCCCTTCATCAAAGCCCATTGTACCCCGGCACCGGTCTGACATCAGAGGAAAACTGCCTGAATTTCCCCATACCATCCGGAACAGACGAGTTAGGCTACATGGCAACCTTCTCGAAAGCGATAGATAAGGTCAAAAAGTTTGATCCCGATCTGGTGGCTGTTTCGGCAGGATTCGATACTTACAAGGGCGACCCGCTGACCGGACTTCATCTTGAAATATTAACGTACGAAAAGATAGGCACAGCTATCCGCCAATTAGAAAAGCCGGTTTTCGCCGTCCTTGAAGGGGGGTACTCAAATGATTTGCCGGAGTGTATTCGTCAGTTTCTGAGTGGGTTGGATTAATAGTTTAATTGTGAGCCTTGTAGGGCGGGTCTCTCCGAGACCTGCCGGATTGTAAATTGAAAGTGGCAGGTCCGTACCGGACCTTCCCTACGTGACTAAAAAAGCTTGAACAAATAGCCCTAACAAAGATTATATTGTAGTATAATTAGCTAGCTATGTTCACTATGTATTGAGCTACAGAATGAAGAACGTAATCGAAAAGATATTCGGTACCAAGCATGAGCGCGACGTCAAGAAGATGCAGCCGCTCGTGGTGGAAATCAATGACTTCTTTGAAAAGTTCAAGTCGTTAAGCGATGAAGAGCTCCAGGCCAAAACGGATGAGTTCAAAAGCAGGTTAGCTGCTGGCGAAACACTTGACGACATAATGACTGAGGCCTTTGCCGTCGTCAAAGAGACCTGCCGCCGCCATCTCGGCCAGACATGGAATGTCTGCGATCTGCCGACTGAATGGAATATGGTTCCGTTCGATGTCCAGTTGATCGGTGCCATAGCTCTCCATCAGGGAAGAATCACCGAAATGGCCACCGGCGAAGGAAAAACCTTAGTGGCTACCATGCCTACCTACCTCAATGCTCTGACCGGAAAGGGCGTGCATATTGTTACGGTCAACGATTATCTTGCCCGTCGCGACCGAGAGTGGATGGGCAAGATTTATGAGTACCTCGGCCTGACCCTGGGCGTTATCCAGAACCAAATGACTAATGAAGAACGTCGTGAGATGTATAAGTGTGACATCACCTTCGGAACGGCTAACGAGTTCGGCTTCGATTATCTCCGTGATAACATGTCCCAACGCGCCGAGGATCGTGTGCACCGTAATTTCTACTACGCTATCATTGACGAGGTTGATTCTATCTTGATCGATGAGGCGCGAACTCCACTGATTATCTCCGGTCAGGTTGAATCAAGTGTGCACGACCGCTATCGTCAGATGAGGTCGACGGTCGATGTCTTGGTCCGCAAACAGACAATGCTTGTCAACGACATGCTTGCCAAAGCGGAAAAGCTGCTTGCCTCGGGCAATTCTGACGATGGGTTTGAGGCCGGTATCTTGCTTTTGGCTGCCAGTCGTGGCGCTCCGAAGAATAAGAAGCTCATGAAAACACTTAAAGAAACGGGTATGAAGAGGTTGGCTACCGATGTGGAATCAGCCTTCATGCGGGACAAGAAACTTCATGAAATCGACGACCGACTCTACTATTTCATCGATGAGAGAGAGCACAGCATTGCCTTAACCGATAAAGGTGCCTCGCTGCTAAGCAAAGATGAGCAAATGTTGTTTGAAATTCCCGATATATCCACCATGCTTGCAGAGGTAGAAGGAGACACGTCTCTTTCTCCCGAGGAACGTAAACAAAAGACAGACGAGATTTATCGAGTTCATTCAGAACGGTCCGAAAAAGTCCACGCTATAAATCAGCTTTTACGCGCTTATTCGCTGTATGAAAAGGACGTCGAGTATGTCGTGCAGGACGGCAAGGTGATGATTGTTGATGAATTCACAGGACGAATTCTGCCCGGCAGGCGCTATTCTGACGGTTTGCACCAGTCAATTGAAGCGAAAGAGAACGTCACAATCGAAGCTGAGTCCCAAACGCTGGCCACCATTACACTGCAAAACTATTTCCGCATGTACGAGAAACTGGCCGGCATGACTGGAACAGCCGAAACCGAAGCCCAGGAGTTCTGGGACATCTACAAGCTTGACGTTATGGTCATTCCGACCAACATGCCGGTCATACGCGCCGATAATAACGACCAGATATTTCGCACCCGCCGTGAGAAGTACAAAGCAATCGTAGACGAGATTAACGAAAAGCATAACAAGGGCCAGCCGGTGCTGGTCGGAACGATTTCGGTTGACGTGTCTGAAACGCTTTCCCGTATGCTCAAGCGGGCGGGCATACCGCACAACGTTCTCAACGCCAAGCAGCATCAGCGGGAGGCGGAAATTGTGGTACGGGCCGGTGAGCGAGGAGCGGTAACGATTGCTACCAACATGGCCGGTCGTGGCACCGACATACGACTCGGGGAAAGAATTGTAGACCTGGGCGGATTGCACATTATCGGCACCGAACGGCATGAGGCCCGCCGCATTGATCGTCAGCTTCGTGGCCGCTCCGGCCGTCAGGGAGACCCCGGCTCATCGATATTCTTCCTCTCTCTCGAGGACGACCTGATGCGCCTTTTCGGCGGCGAACGGTTGGGAAGAGTCATGGATAGACTGGGTGTGCAGGAAGGAGAGGTCATTACGCACAAGATGGTTACCAAAGCCATCGAGCGGGCCCAGAAAAAGGTTGAGGCGCAGAACTTCGCTATCCGTAAGCACACCCTTGATTATGACGACGTTATGAATGTCCAGCGTAGCTGGATTTACGAACGGCGCCTGGAGGCTCTTGAGCGGGAATCAATAAAGGATGAGGTGGTTGACCTTATTGAAGAGGTTCTCGACGAGTTGATAGATAGCTACTGTCCTGAAAAAGCGTACCCTGAAAATTGGAATCTGACCGGTTTTATCGATGAACTGCGCAAGATTTACCTGCTTACCCTTCAGTTCAAAGAAGAAGACATTCCAAGCCTGACCCGCGAAAAGCTGAAAGAGCAGGTGCACGGGGCGATCATGCACATCTATACCCAGAAAGAGATGGCCTATGGCGAGGAGATCATGCGCCAGCTTGAGCGCTACGCCGTGCTTTCCACCATCGACCACCACTGGCGTGACCACCTGGCCGAGATGGATGAGCTTCGCACCGGTATTGGCCTGCGTGCTTACCACGGTGGTATGGGTAAACCAATCGACATTTACAAGCGCGAAGCGTTCAGGATGCTTGAAGAGTTGAGCACCACCATTGATCGGGAAATCGTCAACCTCGTTTACAAACTACAGATTAGCATGCCGGAGAAATCCCGCGCCGAACGACGCCGGGAGC
>CAZYRH010000151.1:0-5402 GCA_964650395.1 uncultured Ignavibacteriales bacterium | reverse complement strand
CATTAGGAAAAATTCCCAGAAAGCAGCTCCCCAATCCCAGACTCTCCGCTGCCATCACCATATTTTCTGCCACCAGAGAGGCGTCTTGAATTCCAAACAGCAACAAGAAAAGGTCATTCGTAACCATCTGCCAGTTTCGCCTGGCCATAATGCGTTCCAGCTTATGGAAGTCGACACAAATCGTAAACAACAATGGCGCTTTGAGGGGATGTCTGTCTTTATTGCGTGACAGCAACAGACTGTAAAGCTGAGAAGCAAACGGAGCCTTTTGCCCGGCTCGGACAATGGATGCTATTACTTCATCGGGTGGTGATTCATCATTGTATTGACGGATTGATTTGCGATTAAGCATAGCTTCGATTATTGGATTGTTAATCATGGTATGTCCTTTCTATTTGGGGCAATAGTGGTTGCTGACCTCCGATAAAGTAGGTCCGGACACCGAGAGCTGTCAATCTTTTCCTCACCCTCGGAGTATTCCTTCTTGAAACCTCATCAGGAATCAACTCGAACTCTTCGTAGACTTGAAAAAGAATCAACTTGCCTGAAGGTGGCACCCGCGAGCGGTGATGTGCCGTTTAGTAGCAGGGGGGGTCGGCGTTACCGAACAGGTAATTCATGTAGTATACGACATCGGCAACGTTAACATTGTTGTCGCAGTTGGCATCAGCTCGACCTGCACCTCCGACAGGAGGGGAACCTTCTAAGACAATAAACTCAATGAGATAGTTGAGATCACGGATGTTAGCCTGATCGTCATTGTCATAGTCGCCGGGAGTATAAGCCTGGGAGCAATTGTATTTTAACAGGACAGTCGTCGCTCCGCTCAACCCGCTGGAGTCCCTTCCTTTGGCGCGGAAAAAGTGCAAGCTACCTTCAGTCAGTCCTGACGGTGTCCAACTGAACGACCAGCCGTCGGCTCCGTTAAGATCACCCCCAATGAGAGCGCGCGAAACAACCCAGGTCTTAGCCAAAAGAGATACCATGAGGTCGACCCGCTGCCAGGTCCCGTTGAAGTACACTTCGTTTAAGCCGAGGTTGTTGTGCATCGCCACATCGATGAAAGTACCTGTTAAGGGATTGGACACATGAATTAGGTAACTGCCGTCCGATTGTTCCCAACCGCTAAAACCGTCGACCGCCAGCCAGACACCGGGTGTTCCTCCCAGCCCGAGAATAACGGCTCTCTGTTCATCCTCGACCCAGGTGCGGAGGCTGAAGTAGTCAGGATTTCTGCGGTAGTCAAGGTTGAATTCATTTCCCCGTGTCATAAGGTAACTTCTCAGACCTTGCAGCAAGTTCTCATCGTACGTCCCAAAATTCTCCCGGGTTTCAAACCGGGTCGCCAGACGCTCGGCCAAGGTGTCGACTGAAATGTAGTTGGAACCTTCTTTCATGGTATAGGGGTAGCCTCGATCGAACCATAGTTTAACAGCGATAGCAGCCGCTACAGGCCCGCAGTAGTAGTCGCCGTATTCGCCGTTGGCGGCATGGTTACCGTCATTAGGATTACCGTTGGCATCCCCCAGGGTCGATTGATCCAGTGCCACCATACCGGCGGAGTAGTTCATTTGTGCGTCATGTTGATAAAACTCAATGTACGAAAGTTTTTCATCGTTGCTTGTCATAAGTAAATTGAGTGGTGAACAAAAGGAGGAACCATTCAGAGGAGAAACTATAGTGGGGATGGGCGGCGTTGGTTTGATGTGGATGGAAATACTGTCAGAGGCGCTTTGACCCAGAGTGTCATAGGTGGTGGTACGCAACGTATACATTCCTTCCGACAATAAGGAGAAATCCCAACTGAGGCTGAATCCGTTGCCGTCTCCAGAGTTGTTGACTCCGTTTCGCAAAGGTCGCAAGCCGTCATAGTCGCGACTGATTTGAATATAGCTGCCTCCCGAAGAATACTCGAAAGAGACGTGGTCAATGATCTCTGAACCGGAAGTTTCCCAAGCCCAGAGGTCGCTGGAGCCGTACAGTGTGTCGTTATTTTCAGGCGAGAGTAGTGATAGATCAGGAGGGACGCTGCTTCCACCGGGGATGCCGACCGCATACAGCACCAGACGCCCCGGGAAATTCCAGAATTGGTTATCATTTAAGTCAACAAAGCCAATACTGTCATCCCAAGCATTATATGACGTGCACAGGACGGGAATGTCATCAATGATAACGGCAGGGCTGTCGGCTGTGCTGAAAATGTTGCCGATATAGAAACCGGCGAAGAAGGGGTCGTTGACCACGAAAGGGGTATCGAGGGGAGCCCATAATTCGTATAAGCCCGGCTCCGGTATCTGGACATCGTATTCGCTGGAGATAGTCAACAAATTACCAGGGAAGGGACAGCTCGGCTCTGTATTATCCACTTCCTCTATGTCTACTGACACTGACAGCAGCGGCGACCCTCCGAAATACATCGGCATAACAATCTGCGTCACGGTAAAAGGATAGGGATTGGCGCAACTGGCGGCTGGATCAAGGTAGGCCTTGTATAACTCGTTGCCTTCAACCCAGCCATCGATTTTCCAGACCAACCCACTGTCATGGCGTACTGTGCAGGTATCCGCTGCCGTCAAGGTGGGGCTGACAAGCATCTTGTTAACCGGCAAATCGCCAATTCTCACGAGGCGGACCTCTTTTTTGCTGTCAGCATTAATCTGGGTGGTAAGCAATATAATTGCCAAGCTTCCTGCCAGTGTCCGAAGAGGTGGCATTAAGTATCTCCTCAAGCTGTTAATTTTTTGCTTTCTATCTGATTATCGTGCGTTTTGCAATATACTTGATTGAAAAATCATGTAAGTTGGAGCCTCTGGCGCATCTTTTCGATAGAGCGGATGTAGTCCTATAGCAACTCTGATTCTCTTTTTGCACGCTCAATATTTAAACAAAAGCTGGGTAAATGGTGGTCTTTCGTTGTTGGTGTCCGATAGATGCATAATGAGCTTAGCTGTGAAAGGGTGTCGATGACAGACAATAAGCAAGCCAACGTTTTGGTAGTCGATGATGAGAAGGATATTTGTGATATTATCGTGGAGGCTCTCTCGTCTGAGAACTACCACACTGTTTCCTTTTCCAACCCCAAGCGGGCTCTGGAATATATCCAGGAAAACTCCGTCGATCTGGTTCTCACGGACCTGGTTATGGGAGAATACTCGGGGATACAGGTTCTTGAGTCTACCCTGGCTAACCACAGCGACGCTATAGTCATCCTGATGACGGCTTATCCCACCCTGGAAACCGCTATATCAGTTTTGAAAAAGGGCGCCTACGATTTTCTGATAAAACCGTTTAAGCTGGATCATTTGATTACCACTATCAGCCGTGGCCTCAAACATCAGCAGATCGTCCGGGAGAACCTGAGTCTGAAAGGGCAGGTGGAGTTTCTCAAAATTGCCAGTGCCAGCCAGACTGGAATTGAAATCGACAGTCTTTTGAAGTTAGTGGTCGGCGCCTGCAAGAGAGAGATGTCAGCCGTGGCGGCTGGAGTTATCGAAATAGACCCCGACACCCAAGAGCCGATTCGGAAGATCTATGATTCTGAAGAGAAGGTGTATCATTCTGAGGTGCTGGATGAGGCTACAGTTACCGAGTTTGCTTACACCAAAAGCACCAGACCTCTTATCCGGACCGAGCAGGTGAAAAACGAAAGCCGAACAGTTGTCAAGACCTTTATTTCTCAGCCGATTTTTATCCGGCGCAAGTTCCATGGTGTTATCAATCTGCTGATCTTAACACTCTTTGACCAGGTAACGCCGGGCCAACTGGATGTCCTTACTATTTTGACTAATTCTGCAGCAGCGGCGATGGCTAACCACAAACTTTACCAGGATTTGCAAAATTCATACCTGCAAGCTATTCGGACTCTGGCTAACGCTATTGAAGCCCGGGACAAGTGTACAGCAGGCCATACCGACCGCGTTTCGAGACTGGCTGAACTGGTGGCGCGTCATATAGGCTGGGGGGACTCACAGATTGCAGATTTGATAATGGGATGTACCCTCCATGACATAGGGAAAATTGGCGTTCCTGACTCAATTTTGAACAAAGCCGCCAAATTTACGGAACAGGAACAGCAGTTGATGAGGAGTCATCCTGAGGTGGGGCTGAAGATTATTCAGGGCATTAACCTGTTCAAACCGGCAGTACCCTACATTATCGCCCACCATGAACGGTTTGATGGCCAGGGATACCCGCGAGGGTTAAAGGGAGAAGAGATTCCCATAGAAGGGCGACTATTGGCGGTGGTTGACGCGTTTGACGCCATTATGGCCAATCGACCGTATCGGCAGGGGGCCAGTCTCGAGAAAGCGGTCTCCGAGTTGATTGTGAATAAAGGGGTCCAGTTTGATCCGACAATTGTCGAGGCCTTCGTAGAGGTGATAAAAGCGGGGAAAATTGATTTCCTGCAATTGTATGATCGGCAAGAGGATGCCGGTTTTCTGGAGGAACTAACGCTCAGCGAAAAGGTACTGGTGTGAATGAGATCACCAGTATCAACAGTGACACGATTCCCATAGTTAAGGCAATAGTTTCGGGTTTTTGACTATCGTCAAGGGTTGGCGGGTGTTTGACCCCGAAGAATAAACCGAATCCGGCGAAGAACCACCACATTAGCGACTGAAATCCTAAAACAATCAATCCTACCATGGCCAGACGGGCCAAAAGAAACTGCCTCCGTTGGCCCAACCCGTATAGAATATGTCCCCCGTCGAGCTGTCCAATCGGCAAAAGATTGATCGCCGTCACCAGCATACCGACCCAGCCGGCAAAGGCTGCCTCGGTCAGTCTATAATAGAATCCCGCCGGTGCCTGTCCGACAAGGGCAAGAGTTGCCGCGCGCATAATAATCGACTCGCCCTTAAGGGAAAAGGCCATCTCTTTCAGGCCAAACATCTCCGGCGGCAGGAAGGTCGATCGTGACAGACCCCACAGCAGCCAACCGACTGCAACTATCCACCCTGCTATAGGTCCGGCAGCTCCGACCTCTATTAAGTCGCGCCGATTAAAAAACGGGGATTTCGACTTGATTATTGCTCCGAACGTGCCAATGATATTGGGGGCGGGAATGAAGTAAGGCCAGGAAGTAATGATGTTGCGGCGACGGCTGGCGATGAAATGTCCCATCTCATGGACAAAAAGAATGGAAATAAGGGCCAGCGTGAACTCAATCCCCACCCCGCCGGCCAGGTCTCTCAGGGCAGCGGAGAACGCAAGCGGGACAGCGGTAAGGGTCAAACGCATTTCTTCCAGAAAGGATTGCGGCGGAGGAATTCCCTGGTTTAAGATATGATGCATGGTAGCGATAAGGTTGCGCAGGAAAACCGGCACGAAATAGATCGAAAAAAGCGTCAGGACAAAGAGAGCAACATTTATGGAAGGGATTCGGAACCGTTGCCGGGGGT
>CAZYRH010000150.1:0-5648 GCA_964650395.1 uncultured Ignavibacteriales bacterium | reverse complement strand
TGGCAGCGCCGAGGCCACGGGAGGCTTCGGCTACGATTGAGGCGTCTTGATAATGTGTAGTGGCGCTGACAATGGCCTTTCCCCGCTTCTCTGGATTGTCTGACTTGAAAATGCCGGAGCCGACAAAGACTGCTTCCGCCCCCAACTGCATGCACAACGCCGCATCAGCCGGAGTAGCGATCCCGCCGGCGGCAAAATTTGGCACCGGCAGCTTGCCGGTTTTGGCAACCATCCTGACCAGTTCAATAGGGACACGGTACTCCTTAGCGACACCGTAGAGCTCTTCCTCCGGCATGATGGTCAGAGATTTCATGGCCGTATTGACCTCCCGCAAGTGTTTGACCGCTTCGGAAACATCGCCGGTACCGGCCTCGCCCTTGGTGCGGATCAGCGCCGAGCCTTCTGATATTCGCCTCAGCGCTTCACCGAGATTACGGCAGCCGCAGACGACCGGCACCTTAAACGGCCACTTGTGAAGGTGGTGCTTATGGTCAGCGGGTGTCAGCACTTCCGACTCGTCAATGAAATCAACCTCCAGCGCCTCAAGAATCTGGGCTTCGGCGATATGCCCAATACGGCATTTAGCCATCACCGGAATCGTTACTATCCGCTTGATGCTCTCGATAATGTCGGGATCAGCCATCCGGGCCACACCGCCTTCGGCTCTGATGTCCGAGGGAACCCGTTCCAGGGCCATAACGGCCACTGCACCGGCCTGCTCGGCGATTTTTGCTTGCTCCGCAGAAGTGACATCCATAATAACCCCGCCCTTAAGCATCTGGGCCAGGCCCACCTTTACCTTGTACTGCTTATCATTGAAATCTATCATACCGCTATTCCTCCGCTTGTCCATTACTATTTGAACGAGCAATCTCCCAAAAAGATCGGTGAAAATCAGACAGCCACTATTGGAAGACCGGTACTACTGTCAGCCTCATCGCTTTCGGGAATAACCCGTCTATATCAATTCAGCCATAACTATACTGGCATTTGAATTATAATAAAAAAGGAGGTTGTTACACAACCCCCAAAAACCAGGAGAATAAACTATCCCACAACAAGGTGGAGGGGGTATGCTAGTGTAATGTCCCAGAAATACATGCTAATAAAAAAAGCAGCAAATTAAATCGTGGCATGGGCATCTTGCCCATGATTCACGGGCATGATGCCCGTGCTACTGCAAAAGAATATGTGAACATATATTTGGGACATTACACTAGCCTCTAAGACACTTCATGCAATCTCAACTCCTGTACAACCTTGCCTATAACTTTCAAGTAGCTCAGCGCTTGGCAGAATTACTTACAGCAACCCTCACCTTATATTGACTGGTAATCTAAGCTATTTGCGGAGTTTCACTCTGTACTTGCCGAAGTGTTGTTTACTCAGAGCTTTTTTGAACTGCTGCTCCAGGTTTACCCAGAATTTACACATATCATACTCGTCATGCAGTTCGGTACGGGAACGTTTTTCTTCAGTACAGAGGCTTAGATGTATCGGCCCGTTGATGACTTCAACAACATCAAGGAACGTTACTTCCCGGGGTGTCCGGGCCAGCCTGTAGCCACCGGTTACGCCCTGGTAAGAGACCAAGATGCTCCCTCGAGTCAAGTCCTTGAGAATCTTGGCCAAGAACTCTCTGGGGATCGATTCAGCCTCTGCAATGGAGTTAATGGAACCAAGTTTACCCGCCGGTAAATTGGACAGGTGGCGAATAGCCCTGAGCGCATAGTCTGATTTCCGTGACAACCTCATTTTCTATTTCCCTTCTTTACAAAGAACCCCTGTTTCAAACAACAGTCATAAAAGAAATTTTTATTTCCTTTCCATTTTGTCCATATTATACAAATAAAACATTCTCCTTATCCACAAAAATATTTCCCAAACAGCCTTTTTTTACTCATCAGCAATCATGTCTTCTGTTCTTTATCCACTTGGCACAGGCGTGAGCCTCATAATAATTGTTTGAATATGGCACCTCGCGTTTCAGAAGTCAAAGGAAAATTCGCCTGCAGGAACAAAAAAGAGGATAAAACACTTCAACTTAGTTTACTATCCATATCCACGCGAAATAAACAAGTTATGCTAAGTTGATATCAAAGGTAGAATTTACCATTAAGTATTGTCATTCCCGCGCAGTTGGGAATCCAGAGAATCTTTAGATTCCTGCCCGATAGTCCACCAAAGGCGGATGGACGGCTTTCGTAGAAATGACAGAGAGGGATTTTACAACTCAATCTTTGACACCAAATCGCCCTGTCTCACCCCCAAATAAACTACCTTATTAATTTACCGATATTCTCCTTAGATAAATAAATATGCTACATCGAATTGAATTGAACAGGCTCAAATCGAAAAACGGCTATTCCTTGTTTGAGCTGGTTATAGTGGTTGTCATTATTGGCATTATCACCTCAGTCGGTATCAGGTACTTGAGAACAACCCATGATGCCGCCAAGGTGGTACAGACCAAAAAGGAACTGGATCAACTGGCTTGGGCGATAGTCGGCAATCCGAATCTTATCTCCGGCGGAGTGAGGAGCGATTTCGGCTATGTCGGCGATGTTGGCTCGATGCCGTCCAATCTGGACGCTTTGGTTTCCGACCCGGGCTATGCGTCCTGGGATGGTCCCTATATCCGGGATGATTTCTACCCCACCGATACCGGTAGTGAGACAGAGTTTAAGATCGATGCTTGGGGAAAAGTGTACAGTTACTCTGGCAACAGTACGATTACCTCTACCGGCAGCGGAACGAGCATCACGCGAGCAATCGCCAACTCTCTTGATAACCTGCTGCGGAACACGGTCTCGGCGGTCGTAATCGATCTGGATAACACACCGCCGGGAGCTACGTACAAGGACTCGACTAAACTTCTCCTGACTTATCCCAATGGTAGTGGTTCCCTTACCACCACAACCCGGTATCCCGCTTCTGATGGATTTGTCCGCTTTGACTCGATCCCGATCGGTAGTCATCTGCTGCGGACAATCTATATTCCCGACAGTGATACATTATCTCGCCGCGTGACTGTTGTGCCGGGAGGTGACTGTTATATAACAATCAGCCTCCGTGATAATCTGTGGTAAAGACTATGACTCATTTACTACCCAGAGAACAGGGTTTCAGCCTCATTGAGATGACCATTGTCATCGTTGTGATTGGTATTCTAGCAGGCGTGGCCATGCAGTCGATGAAGGCGATGGTGGAGGATACCCGACAGGTTAAGACCGAACGTGAGATGGAAGTGCTGGCCAAAGCAATTGTGGGTGATCCTGCTCTTGTTAGCAACGGAGAACGCTCCGATTTCGGCTATGTCGGAAACATTGGCTCCTTCCCGCCCAACCTTGAGGCTCTCATAAGTAATCCCGGCAGCTATACCACCTGGGACGGCCCTTACGTTCCTTCCGGCTTTTCCCAGGATACCCTGGGGTTAAAAACGGATGAATGGGGCCAACTTTATACTTATACCGGCGGGTTGACCATCACCTCCACCGGCAGCGGCTCAACTATCATCAAGAAAATTGCCGACACCACGTCAGATTACCTGCTCAACACGCTCAACGGTACCATTAAAGACGCCAATGATTCTCTGCCCGGTTCGGTCTATGACGACTCAGTTGATATCAAAATCACCATCCCGAATGGCTCAGGTAGTACGGTTACGAAAACCTACCATCCTGATTCAATCGGGGCTTTTACGCTCGACTCGATTCCGGTTGGTCAGCATGAGATCAGAATCATCTACACTCCCGAGGCCGACACTCTGTTCCGCTACCTGACTGTATTGCCCCGTCATAAAAGCAGTTTGGTTTACGAATTTGCTTCCGGTCATTTCTCCTCGGATTTAACCAACATTGGCGAAGTCGGACAAATAGTAAGGAATCAGGCCACGGGCGCTGATTGGTACGCCGTAAGTCTCAATAACATTTACACCAGCCCGGTCGTGGTCATGCGTGGGTTGAGCTACAATGGAAGCGACCCGACTCACCTGCGAGTTCGGAATGTGACATCCACCAGCTTTGAATGGCAAATGGAAGAGTGGGATTACTGCGATGGGCCGCATACGACTGAGACCTGCCCATACATTGTGGTAGAAGCTGGCGTGCACATCTTCGAAGACGGAACTATAATCCAGGCAGGAACTGTCAGTACCACCCATTCTTGGACGAGCGTTACCTTTTCGCAGAGCTTTTCCTCCACACCGGCTTTGGTTACCGGTGTGGCCAGCTACAATGACGCGGCTGCTTGCATCACGAGGACCCGTAATCTATCCTCGACCGGATTCCAGATCAAAGTACAGGAAGAAGAAGCTGCGGACGGATCACACGGAGCCGAGTCGGTGGCCTGGGTAGCGGTTGAGATTGGCTCTGGTATGAATAATGGCGTCGCATTCCTCTCAGGCCGAACATCCAATTCAGTGACCCACAACTGGTACACGATTAATTTCTCACCAGTTTTTTCGCTGGCGCCGATCTTCCTCTGCCACGATGACACGTACGATGGTGGCAACACCTGCGGCACACGCTTCCGCAACCTTGGCGTCTCATCGGTGCAAATAAAGATTGAGGAAGAAAAATCGAAGGACAGCGAAGTCAACCATACCACCGAAGTAGTCTCGTACCTCGCGTGGGGATCGGCTGGCAATATTGTCGCTCAAAGTAGCCCTTAGGATCTTGTCATGGAAAGAACCACAGAGACGCCATAAGAGCAGAAAAAATGAAGCAGGCAAGCCAAAAAGGTTTTACACTAATAGAAATAGTTCTAGTAATTGTGATATCCGGCATCCTGGCGACGGTCGCCTTCCGCTCCGCCACAATCGTTACCAACACAGCCAAGGTGGAGGAAACCAAACAGGAACTGGATGCGCTTGCCTATGCTATCGTCGGCAACCCAGAACTTCAAAACAACGGCGTCCGATCCGATTTTGGCTACGTTGGCGATATCGGCGCCCTTCCACCCAATCTCGACGCCTTGGTTCAAAACCCGGGGGGATACAGCACCTGGAACGGCCCGTACATCCAGCGCCGTTTTTCGCAGATGACGGACGACTACAAAAAGGACGCCTGGGGGGAGCTTTATCAATACTCAGCCAGCGTTACAATAACATCAACCGGCGGGTCGGGTATTGTTCGCAGATTGGCCAACTCTGCGAGCGATTTGCTGGCCAATACCATTTCGGGAGTCGTTTACGATCTTGACGGCACCCCGCCGGGATCGACTTACAAAGATTCGGTAAGCGTGCGACTCACAATCCCCAACGGTTCAGGCAGCATGCTCACGAAGTCCTCCGCCCCGGACGCCGGAGGGTATTTTTCTTTTGATTCAATCCCGATCGGCAACCATGATATTGAAATCATTTACCAGCCCGATGATGACACCCTCAACAGGTTTGTTTTAGTATTGCCCAACTCGTCGATCTACAGCGAGTATTACCTTGCGGCTGATGTCTGGTATGACACTACCAGCGGTGGCTATTCAAGCAGTTTAACCAAGGTCAGTGATTCAGACTCTTTGTATAACGATTGCCACGGATTCTTCTTCTGGATTGAAAACAACACCGGCAGCCAGGTAAGTGTCGATTCGGTGACGCTCACCTGGTCTTCTCCAACTGCTTATTACCGATATATCAAATGGGATGGCACAAC
>CAZYRH010000149.1:0-5660 GCA_964650395.1 uncultured Ignavibacteriales bacterium | reverse complement strand
CATAACTTCGTATCTTTATTTGGATTTGACAACTCATCAATAATGTTGTATCTTTTTATGAGTTAACTCGGTGCCGTTAAGTGACTCGGCCTGTCAGCCTGAAAAACTGGCAATTCATAATGCCGGCTTTAGGAGGAGAACAGGATCCAGTTCTAAAACAGTTTGATTCGTTGACAAATAGGACAGGCTATTCCTATGCCAATGCTTTAATTACTTTCGGGAGGATCAAATAAAAAGAACAAGCATCGCTTTGTCAATAGTATTGCCGTTCGTATTTATCGGCGATATTTATGCCCAGCTTTTCTCGTCACCGGTGAGTTATGTGGCTGGTGAGTGGCCTAACTCAGTTTTCTCATCCAACTTCAATAATGACAGCTATTACGACCTGGCTGTTGCGGACGAGGTGTCAGGCGATGTTTCCATCTTGCTCAACAACGGTGATGGATCTTTCGCAGCACCAGACAACTATGAGATAGGACCTGTCGCAGTTTCCGTTGTTTCAGCCTATTTTAATGGCCATGAGCATCTGGATCTAGCGGCGGTGGCTTGGGTTTCTCACAGTGTGTACATCTTGTTCAACCAAGGTAATGGTACGTTCGGCGAGCCGGACCAGTACGAAGCTGGCTATGGGTCTTATTCTGTCTGCGCAGCTAATTTTGATGACGATGAGGATATGGACCTAGCTCTGTTTCTGGCATCAGCCACCGGTGCAGGGAACAGGATTTTCATTACTGTAGACGATGAGGGCAATGTCGGTCTCAACACGGGGAATTGGGTTGGAAATTTCGAGATTCCTCAAAAGAACTTCCAGACAATTGTGAATGGTACAAAAGGTACCCCTCACCTTCTGGACATAAAAGACATCAACAACGATGGAAAACCGGAGATAATTATTCACTCACAAGAGAATAACGAAACTGTGTGGAATGTCGATGGCAGTCCCTTCTCGCCTCTTCCTATTGAATTGTACGAAACACGAGAGGAAAGCCACGCACCAAGCGATAAAATGTCTTCACTACCGAGCGTCCCATCAATACAACCTGGTTGGCCAAAATCCGTCGGCGGCGCTGTCTATTCTTCCCCTGCTTTAGCCAATCTAATCGGCGATAGTGATCCTGAAATTGTCATTGGCTGCAATGACAATAACGTATACATCTGGGATGACAGCGGTGTTTCAATACCGAACTGGCCTCAGAGTACGGGAGGGGATGTCGTATCTTCACCTGCGTCAGGAAATATTGATGACGATCCTGAGCTGGAAATCATAGTTGGCTCGTGGGATCATAAGATCTATGCGTGGAATGTCGATGGTACTTTAGTAGAAGGCAGCTGGCCTAAAATCACAACAGGTGTTATAAGGTCTTCACCTGCTTTGGGCAATGTTGATCAAGACCTTGAATTGGAAATCTTCATTGCTGCCTACTATGGTGCTACTGCAACATTGTATGCTCTCAATGGCGACGGGTCTGCCGTTGATGGTTGGCCCGTATCTTTCTCTGAATCAATTGAATCTACCCCAGCTTTGGGAGATATCGACGGGGATGGAAAGCTTGAAGTAGTGATTGGTACTGCAGGATCGGGTATGGGCAAGGTTTATGCGTTTAACGGCGAGAACGCCACTATTGTAGATGGCTGGCCTGCTGTGACAAGTGGAGGGGTTAATTCTTCACCGGCCTTAGGAGATATTGATAATGATGGTGATCTGGAAGTCGTTGTCGGTGATTCCTGGTGGGGAGGTCATGTATGGGTGTTCAATGATACTGGCGGTGTTGTCGATGGATGGCCGAAGGACGTCGATAATAATGTGCAGGCTTCCCCGGCTATAGCGGATTTTGATGGAGACAAAGACTTGGAAATAGTCCTACCTACATCCATTTACGTTGGGTCGCCGATTCCGGCCAGGATGTTCATTTGGCATCATGATGGGGAAGTTGTGGATAATTGGCCAGTGTATTTTACCGATCCCGATCAAAGGATTGTGTCTTCACCAGCGATATGTGATATGGATGGTGATAGTGCACTGGAGATTGTCTTTGGTTCGGCAGACGGAGGTGCCAGCCCGAGTCCACAGCTCTACGCATTCAACTATGACGCTTCATTGGTTGACAGTTCTTGGCCTCTGTATGGCGAGGACATATATTCCTCGCCCGCTGTTGGGGAGATTGATGGTGACGGGATGCTTGAAGTAGTTGTTGGCTCATGGCATGACTACAAGGTCCACTGCTGGGAGTTTGGTGACAAAACATATCCCGCCAAGCTACCGTGGCCGATGTTCCATCATGACAAGCGGCATACAGGGCTTTATAGAGAATTTCTCTGTGCTGACATCGACGGCGACGGCCAAGGGCCAAATGTTGCTGACTTGACATATCTTGTTGACTATCTCTTTCGAGGCGGCCCGCCGCCGCCAGTGATGGAAGCGGCCAACGTCGATGGCGACAATGGTGTGAATATTGCAGACTTGACGTACCTGGTTGATTATCTCTTCCGCGGCGGCCCAGCCCCGGTGTGCTAGTAAACCCTTGCTTTGCCAGCTTCGTGTCGTACATTATTAGTATGAATCGATTGCAACTCATAGTGGCTTGTTGTGTTTTGTCTTTTGGCACTTCGGCTGTCTTGGGACAGGAGCGTAACGAAAGTGTCAGAGACACGCTTACCAAAGAAGCACCTCGGTATGTGTTGTCTGTCCAGCGAGTGACGGTGGGGGATATGAAGATTAATGATACGCTCTCGATAAGTCTGAATTCATTCGGCTACCCGATGGCGGGATTTGATTTGAAGTTTGCAGTGGAAAATCCCCTTATTGACATCGTCGAAGTATTACCAGGGGAGATCTACGACTCGTGCCGCTGGGAATACTTTGACGCTCGACAGGTCCCCACTGCCGGTAAAGAAACGTATCCCCCGATAGTATGGCACGCGGTGGCTTTGGCCAATCTCATTCCCGACACAGTCAGGCCGCTCTGTTTCAGTTTCAATCGGGAAGCCTCTCTCATAAAGCTAGTGGTGTCGAGTGAGCACGTTGCTCAGGCACCTGATACCGTCGTCCCGATTTTCTTTTTCTGGGAGGATTGCTCCGACAATACTATCGCCAGCGTCACCGGCGATACTCTGGCTATGTCAGCGAAGGTGATTGATTATTTTAACATCGAACACCCCCAAGGACGAGAGCTCTTTCCCTGCCGTACAGGGGCACCAAAAGACTGTATTAATCCCAGGTCTCGTAACAAACCACAGCGCCTGATTGAATTTTATAATGGTGGTGTTGAGTTTAAGCTGGATTTGGGGGATGAAGTTATCGATTCCCAGGAACGCGGCATCGAGCGATAGAATGTAGATCGAAAGGGAGACAGGGCAGGAATACCTCACTCCAGCGTATAGTTAGCTGGTCTCAGGGGGGCTGAGACATAAATCCACCGTCATCGCGAGTGACCCCGCCTGGGGCGGGGAACGTGGCGATCTCAACCGTGCATCTATACTGGCAACAAGAGATTGCCACGTCGCTTCGCTCCTCGCAATGACGAATTTGGGAGCTTGCGCAATCAAGGATCATTCTTTTGTCACACCCCCCAGAGAGACCTGCCCTACGGTTCTCGGCTACCGCTTGTAATCAAGTTGACATTTCCCCTCTTCACGTTAAATTAGCCTCCGACTTTGTAAACGCTGGCACAAAGGTGCCACTGAACTGCAAAAGGAAGAAAAATGCGATTGTACGAATTTGAAGGCAAACAGCTTTTCAAGAGGTTCAAGATTCCCATACCGGAAAGCCGTCTGGCTGGAAGTCCTGAAGAAGTATTCACCGCTTTTAATCAGATAAAGGGGCCTGTGGTGCTTAAGTCACAGGTGCTGACAGGCGGTCGGGGTAAAGCAGGCGGTATCAAGACTGCTGAAGGGGCCAACGAAGCCAAAACGATTGCCCAACAACTATTAAAGATGACTATCAAAGGCTACCCTGTCAAATCAATTCTAGTGGAGCCAAAGCTCAACATTAAGAAGGAGTATTATGTCGGCGTTACTATCGACCGCGCCAACTATACCTTGGTGATGATCGCATCCGGAGAGGGTGGAGTGGACATCGAGGAGACCGCCGAAAAACATCCCGAAAAGATAGTCAAGAAGTCGCTGAGTATCGAAGAGGAGTTATATACCTTTGAGACGTTGACAATCGCCAAGAAGATCGGTATCCCGCCGGCGCAGATCAAACAGGGAGCGGCGATCATGGTTGGCCTTTACAACATGTTCAAAAAGTACGACGCCAAGCTTGTTGAAATAAACCCGTTGGTACTCACGGCAGATGACAAACTGGTTGCTGCTGATAGCCGGGTCTCCCTTGATGACGACGCCGTGTTCCGTCACTCAGAACTCAAAGAGATGGGCATCGAGATGCGTCACGAAGAGGGGGAGATGACCCCACGCGAACGTAAGGCGAACGAGTGGGGCATCCCGTACCTCGATCTGGATGGCGACATCGGCATGTTTCCCGGTGGAGCCGGATTCGGCATTATGGGCAACGATTTCATTCATTACTACGGCGGCAAACCGGCCAACTTCATGGACTCCGGCGGCGGACCGTCGCCTGAACGACTCGCCAAGATGCTGGTGCTGCTTGACGAAAACCCCAACGTGAAGGTGATCTTTGGCGCTCGCTTTGGCGGCATCAGCCGCTGCGATGATTTTGCCAAGGGGGTAGTGATGTTCCTCAAGGATCACGGCCTGTCCAAACCAATGGTTATGCGCATGACCGGCAACGTGTGGCAGGAAGGAGTGCGCATCTTCGAAGAAGCCAAACGGGCGTCACCGGAACTATTCAAGAATATAGAGTTTCATGGTATAGAGACACCAATTGAAGAAATCTCCAAACGTGCCGTGGAGCTGGCAGCCGCACAGAAAGGGGGTAATTAATGGCAATCCTGGTCTACAAAAACAGCAAAGTCATGGTGCAGGGGATAACCGGTGGGGCGGGCAAGTTCCACACTGAGCGGATGTTGGCCTATGGCACCAACATTGTCGGCGGTACATCCCCCGGCAAGGGCGGACAAGAGGTGCTTGGCAAGCCGGTGTTTGATACGGTAGTTGAATGCGTTGAACATACCGGAGCCGATGTATCCGTCATTTTCCTCCCCGCCCAGTTTGTGAAAGAAGCGGCCATTGAGGCGATTCGTGCCGGTATCAAATTCCTGGTCGTGGTGCCTGAACATATTCCCATCCACGACATGCTGCACGTGCGGCGGGAAGCAGTCAAGCACGGTGCAACAGTCATCGGCGGCAACACTCCCGGTATCATTACCCCCGGCGAGGCCAACCTCGGTATTATGCCCGACATTGCCTTTGCGCCCGGACGGGTTGGCACTGTCTCGCGCTCTGGATCGATCACGTACTATGTCGCCGATACGCTCACTCGCAGCGGGTATGGCGAGACGACCTGTGTTGGTCTCGGCGGCGATCCGGTGCTGGGGTCGACCTTCAACGAAATTCTCTGGATGTTTGAGGAGGACGAAAAGACCAAGGCGGTTGTGCTGTGCGGCGAGATTGGCGGGGTCTATGAAGAGAAAGCAACGGAGATCATCCCCAAGATGAAAACTCCGGTGCTGGCCATAATCGGCGGTATCTATGCCCCGCCCGGCAAGCGCATGGGCCACGCCGGTGCCATTGTCGAGGGC
>CAZYRH010000148.1:0-5666 GCA_964650395.1 uncultured Ignavibacteriales bacterium | reverse complement strand
CATAGTTCTGCTGTGATACGAGTTTTTAGAATTGTAGGGCAAAACCCAAAGCGGTTTTGCCTATTATGAGGATTGGCAGAACAGCTAAAGGGTTCTCCCCCACTAGTGCTTCCTTTTCCAATCTTTTTGTTGTTCTGTTAGGGTCAAGTCTGTATGAATGGACAAATGGATAAGTACCGTTTGCTGAACTGGATCGAGTTATCTCGCTCAGCGTTAGCACATAACATCAAGTCGCTGTCAAAGCTGGCCGGGGGGAGAACGCTGGCTGTGTCGGTCAAGGCGAATGCTTACGGGCACGGTCTGAGCGAGGTTGTGCGCATGCTGGATGAGATGCCCGAAGTTGACTATGTATCGGTTCACTCTCTCGAAGAGGCTGTGGCTTCACGAGAGGCTGGTTGGAATAGAAAGATCATGCTTTTGGGGCCTCTTTCACTGGATCGAGTTGAAGCGGTGATCGACTATGACCTGGAGCCGGTTATATTTGGCCAGCAGACTCTCAAAAGCCTGGGGAAAATTGCCGACAGACGCGGCAGGCAAATCAGAACGCACTTAAAGCTGGAGACCGGAACCAACCGTCAAGGGGTAACTGAAAAGGAGTTGCCGGGATTTGCAGAGGTATACAAAAGACACCAAAGCCTGAGAAAGCCGTACGGTGCCAGTACACATTTTGCGAATATCGAAGATACTACCAATCATGAGTACGCTCAATTTCAGCTGAAAAATTTTAATCGGATGGTGAAGAACATGAGCCGACTGGGTATCAGGCCGACGGTGCGCCATACGGCCTGCTCGGCGGCTTTGATTCTTTTTGACAAGACCCGATTTGAAATGGTTCGCCCCGGGATTGCAGCCTACGGGCACTGGTCCTCAAAAGAAACATATCTCTCCTATCGTCTCCAGGGGGGACAGGATAACTTGTTTCAACCGGTTTTGACCTGGAAGGCCAGGGTTACCCAGATTAAGAAGCTAACCGCCGATGCTTTTGTGGGCTACGGGTGCACTTATCGTACTACTTCCCCCACCCGATTAGCTGTTTTGCCAGTAGGGTATTATGACGGGTATGACCGTGGTCTCTCCAACCAAGCCCATGTGTTGATCAAGGGAAAGCGGGCGCCGGTGCGGGGGCGGGTCTGCATGAATCTCATAATGGTTGATATAACCGATATTAGGGGTGTGAAGTTGGAGCACGAGGTGGTACTGCTTGGTCAAAGCGGTGATGAAGTCGTTTCGGCTGAACAACTGGCTGATTGGGCGGGGACGATCAATTATGAGGTGTTGGCTCGCCTTTCGCCCACTATTTCAAGAATGGCAGTGAGGTAGGCAACTTTTCCGAAAGTCATTTGGTTTTCATTTAGGCCAGTAAGTTGTTGAAGTAGATCAAGTTCGACGGAGTTCTCCTGATAATATCACAGGAATTTACTTGACACTGCAAGGGAGAGTTTATTAATTACTTGTGAAGCATTTCACATATATAGTATGTATAGATAATTAATGTTGAGGAGTGGTAATGAGTTTCTCCCCCGTAGGAAATTCTAGTAAACGGATTTCAGAATCGACCATACACCGTTTGTCCTTGTACTACCGGGCGTTGTCCCTGTTTGAGAAGGAGGACTATGAAACTGTTTCTTCAAAGGACCTTGCCAAAGGGGAGAATCTGACCCCAGCCCAGGTTCGTAAGGACCTATCATTTTTTGGCTCTTTTGGCACTCGGGGATTAGGGTATCCGGTACATGAATTGAGAAGAAAAATTGCTTCTATTCTTGGCATTGACCGGCCGTGGCGAGTAGCTCTGATAGGGGTGGGGAATATCGGTTCGTCGTTGGTCAGTTACAAGGAGTTTCAGAAACAAGGTTTCCAGATTGTCAAGCTGTTTGATAATGACCAGCGTAAGATTGGTTCCAACCACAAGGGCATAGTCGTTTCTGACGTAAAGAACATAGAGAGGGAACTTCAGGACGCAAAAATCGAGTTGGTTATACTTGCCGTCCCGGCTACAATTGCGCAGTATATAGTCGATGATGTTGTTAGGGCAGGTGTGAAAGGGATTCTCAATTTTGCTCCAGTAATTCTGAGGGTTCCTGATGATGTGCATCTGCGTAATGAAAATATGGCGATGGAACTAGAGTATCTTTCTTTTGCTGTGGTGAACAATCAGCGTCAAAAATAGTTAATTAAAGAGTAGCAATCCCCCGTTCATGGAAGGACGGTGGACACCTCTTTTAAGCGTCTTTTTCGCTTAAGGACAACGGCTCGCATAAAGCGGGCCGTTTTTTTTCATTCGGTAAACTCTGAAGCAGTTGTTGGCAGCTCGTCTTATACTGACCGAGAATGGGTGGGGTTTACGCGGTTTCCCTTTGATTCGCAGTTTTAGCAGACAGGGAGTATCTGCAGGAGAGTTGCAAATTTCAGCTAAGCAAGGACGATATTTTACCGAAATAATTACAGGGTGCACATGAGGAAATCTTGCTTGAAAAGGTGCTTGACCACAAGGATGGAAAACAGGATAGGGGGTGGCCGTGACTGTATTGGTCATTGATGATGAAGAGATGATCAGGACTCTAACACAAAAAATCCTGTCGCGGGCAGGATTCGATGTGCTCACGGCGGAATCCGGTCAGAAGGGCATCCAGCTTTATTCTGAGCGCCGCGGCCAGGTTGATATGATCCTGTTGGACCTTACTATGGATGATATCTCTGGTGTTGAAGTGTTGAGAAAGATCCGAGAAATCTCGGGGGATTTACCGTGCATAATCTCCAGTGGGCAACCACCGGGTACTCATGAGATCCCCGACGAACTCCAGTGGAACGTTTACTTTCTGCAAAAGCCGTATCGGGCTAATCAACTATCGGATTTGGTTGGTCAAATCTTGTCGGGAGTTCAAAAGCAAACCTGACACAGCAATTCCCTCAAGCATCCCCTCTTCAGAAATCCCTTTAATAACTTCTTAAAATTTCCTATCATCTTTTTGTTCGATACGATCGTTGAAAGAGAGATGGCAGTTGTGACTTATAACAGAAGAGTGCTGGCATATATCGGGGTTTTTATTGCAATTGTTTTCGAGGCTGGCGCGTCGGCTCAACCTGCGAAACGGTTTCGTTTGGGTTACTTTGAGGGGGGTGCCTATCCCGTCAATTCAATACTGCGCGAAGAGTTTATCCGCCAGCTTAAGCTGGTCCTTCCTGAGGGATATGAGTTTGTTTTCGTACCGGAAGGATACCGGTCAGCAGGATGGAAACGAGACTCGTGTCGTGACATGGCTCGGCAGTTGGTGAAAGTGGCAAGCATAGATATAGTGATAGCGGTTGGGCCATGGGTGGTTGAGGACCTGCTTGAGGCTGGGTTCACCAAGCCAATACTCGCCATGCATCAGTTTGCCCCGGTGGCTCAGGGGTTAGTGGGGGATGATAATCGACCTGTTGCGCCCAACCTGACCGTTCATGTCAGGCCGGGGAAAGTTGGGGATGACCTGCGGGTTCTGACGAAGATTTTAGAAGTTAAGAGGCTTGGGGTCCTGTATTTCCCATCCGGAGACGAAGCTGAAAAGGTTATTTCAGCCATAGCTTCGCTCGGGGAAAAACTTGGGTTTGAGGTTGTAACAGCCGAAGGTTTTGACAACTATGGCACGTACGCCTTTTTCAAAGCCTACTATCAGCTCGATAAAAAAATTGACGCCCTGTATTTACCGCCGTTGTGGGGAATAGATGCTATCAGGGTCCAGGCTTTCTTTCAGATGCTCGCCCGTGACCGAATACCTGCTTTCACGTATGAAGCGAAGGACCTAGTAGAAAGCGGGGCTTTCGCCTCTGGTGCAGCTTACTCAATAGTCTCCGAAGCTCGATACAATGCTCTCAAGGCTGCCCGTATTATGCAAGGTGAGCTGCCTGCAAATCTGCCGCTTGAGTTCCGCTCGGGGACAGCTCTGGCGTTGAATGAGCAAACGGCTCAACAGTGCCAGATCGCTTTGCTGACAGAAATTGTTAACGATGCTTATCTTGTTGCGGCTCCGGTTCCCGAGACGGTGTCGCACTATACTTTACCTGAAGCTGTAGAGCGTGCGCTGTCTTACAATCCGGGGTATTTGTCGCGTTACGACGCTCTGGAAGCTACCGCCCAGGCCGCCAAGCAGGCCTTTTCCGCCTACTTGCCTCAGGTAGTTGCCGGAATGTCGGCTACGCATCTTGATGACAATACCGTGGCCAATTCAGGGGGGAGATTTGAAAGTGATCGCTATCGATCAACGCTTCTTTTACATCAAACGATCTTCTCAGTTGAAGCCATCAAGACAATTCAAGTGGCAGCCAAACGGAGAAACCTCGAAAAGATCAATTTGCGGCAGGCAAGGCTTGATTTGGAACTGGCTGTAACGGCGGCTTACCTTAACTACCTTGGTGCGAGAGAGCTGCTGAAAACACAACTTCACTATCGAACCCTTGTGGACCGCAACCTTGAAATTGCCGGCACTCGTTTGCTTCTTGAACGGGGCGATCAGATTGATCTTTTGCGTTGGAAGGATGAACGCCACCAGGCGACTTCGCGGGTTATCAATGCAAGGAAAAACTTGCAGGTGGCCACTGTACTTTTAAACGTACTGTTTAACCTTCCCGGCAACAGCCCCTTTGTTCTTGACAGAAATTTATTTTCCAAGCGTCGTTTCGTTAGTGATTACAACATGTTGCGTTCTCAGGCATCTACCGCGGACGATCAAGTGCGACTTCAGGATTTTGCAGTGGATAAAGCCCTGGACCAAAACCCGTTTTTGCGATCCTATGACGTTGATATCGCAATTCAAAGGGATTTGCTTTCCAAGAGCACCGCGAGGTATTATCCCACGTTGGATTTCCGGGCGTCGCTTAATTACTCCGATGAGCTGGTTGACAACCCGCCGGTTTTTACTGAAGAGAATACTACCTGGTCGTTATGGGGTGGCCTAACTCTTCCGATCTTCCTTGGCACCGACCGCATCAGAGAGCGGGCCAAATTAAAAGCTCGGTTGAACCAGGTTGAGTTTGAGAAGGATGCCGCCAGTCTGAAGGTGATGGGGAAAGTACGAAGCGGTATGTATGATTTGGTCGCTCAGGGGAGCAATGGGCTGCGAGCGGAACGTTCGGCTGAGCTGGCCGGAGAGAATCTAAAACTGGTCTCTAAGAAGTATGAAGCTGGCAAGAAGGGCTTGATAGATCTTCTCGACGCTCTCGATAACGCCCACGATGCCGAGGAGAGTTCAATTGTGGCCCGTTACAACTTTTATCTCTCTATGGCTTGCCTGGTTCACGACATCGGCTGGTCGCCATCTGAAGGGAACGAAACTTTCAGAGAAGTTTTCAACCGCCAATTAGACAAGAATTTCAATCAGTAGGCAGTTGACCGGAGCGGTTGGGCAAGTATGGAGATCATCAATCTCACAAGCCAATACGAGACGCACATTCTTCAACATAATAACCTGCTAGTGTTGCGTCCCAAATATATGTTCACATATTCTTTTGCAGTAGCACGGGCATCATGCCCGTGAATCATGGGCAAGATGCCCATGCCACGATTTAATTTGCTGCTTTTTTTATTAGCATGTATTTCTGGGACATCACACTAGCGACCTATCTGACCAAAACGGTCCTAAACGTGGATGACGGTGTCGCTCTGTGGGCCAACTACCTGCCTTCGGAGGCCA
>CAZYRH010000147.1:0-5702 GCA_964650395.1 uncultured Ignavibacteriales bacterium | reverse complement strand
CCAGAAACCGATGAAAGACGGCGTCGAGCTGCTCAACGCCATTCAGGATGTGTATCTGTGTAAAGAGGTGACGGTGGCGTAGATTGAGAGTCAAGCCCCAAGTAGGCTTGACCTACTGACTGTATTCTTGGTTTTCACGCCGTCAGCAATGGCTTTGAAACGTTACTCGATTTCGGTAGTTTCCCCACTTTGTCCTTGACAGAATAAAGGTAAGTTGCTATATTTTTTAAAGACCGAAGGCGGTGCGTTCAACTGTCGATATATATTCAAGGTATCAACTCCGCAGCAGGTGTGGAATGAGAAAGTTAACAACCCTAATAATCTACGAAGAAGTAGTTCAGGAGAAAAAGCTATGAAAATCAGTCAAGTAGTGAACAAAGGCATTGTCGCCACTTTCCTGACAGCGGTTCTGTTCATGCCCTCGGCTGTCCTTTCCGGTGATCTTTCCGCCGAGCCCATCTGGATATACGACTCCGACCTCTATGTAAAACACGTGGAAACTGCTGATCTCAATGGTGACAACATCCCGGACGTCATAGCCGGCGAGTACAGTTCGGATTACTATGGCGAACCATCCAAAGTGATTGCCATCGACGGCCAGACGGGGGATACCCTTTGGACTTATCTATTGGATGACGGTGTGCGTTCCATGACCATAGGCGACATAAACAATGACGGCGTTATGGATGTTGTCGCCGGGGCATCGCATGACCCAGCGAATACCCCTGACGGACGAATTCACGCTATTGATGGGACCGACGGTAACCAGTTGTGGACATTTTACATTGGCGCTACTAATCAGGATGTTGCGGTTGGTGACCTTAACGGGGATATTTATCCCGACGTGGCTGTAGCCTGTTTTGATGACTATATCTATGCCGTAAATGGGGAAACTGGTGCCCAGCTATGGAAGAAGCTGATAGCGAGCTCCACGTTGTGGTTAAATGCTGTAGCCATAGGAGATGTGAACGGTGATGACACCGGTGATGTCTCCTTCGCCCACGAGTACCTGACAAACTATGATAATCATTTCGGTGTTCTGGACGGAACCGACGGCTCTACGATTTGGGACTCGACAGTAACTTACGCCGTCCTCGATGTGCTGATAGAAGATATTGACGATGACGGGCAGCTTGAAGCCGTCTTCGGCGGGGTCAGCTCCGCTGACCAGGGGACGATTTACGTCCGAAACGCCTTAACCGGTGCCCTGGAATGGGAGTACAATATGGGGTATCTTCACCATGTCAACGGTGATATTAATCTTCATGCCTATGACATCGATGATGACACCGATCTCGATTTGGTAGTCGGTAACAATGTCGGGACGTACCATGTCTATACTTTTAATGGTGACAGCAACATCCCTATGTGGATATCGGACACGCTGGATGGATATCCGAAGGATATTGCCTTTGGAGACGTGACCGGTGACGGCAATCTTAATGTTATAGCTGCTACTTATGACAGGGTGCAGGTGCTTGAAGCCACTGACGGGTCAAAGACCTGGTACTATTCTGTTGCTGGCACCATTGCCAGCGTGGTCAGCGGCGACTTTGATGATGACGGCATAATGGATGTTGGAGCAGGAGGCGGTGCGGAGACCAGCGGTACCCCTCCTAACCCCGGTAAGTCGGTGTGGGCATTGAAGACAGTGCCATCTCCCGTTCTGTGGGAGTTCGACTTCGGCCAATACGGCAACGCGCTGGCTATTGATAACCTCAACGGAGATGAGTACCTGGACGTTATCGTCGTCTCCTCCGCAGATACACAGGCGGTGGCAATTGACGGTGAGACCGGCACCAAGCTGTGGAACTGGGTGGGGACAGAGAATCTCTTTGCTGTCACCACCGGTGACTTTGATAACAACGGTCAGATTGATGTTGCTGTCGGGGGCTGGGACAATATAGTGACCGCGCTATATGGAGACATCGGTGGTGTTATGTGGCAGTTTACCACTCCCACGGATGATATATACAGGAAAGGCTTGCAGGCAACAGACGTGAACGGTGACGAAAACATCGATGTGATCACCGGCAGTGAAGACAACCACGTGTACGCTATAAACGGACTGACGGGTGCTGAGATATGGTCGACCATCAGTTTTTCCGCAGATGCAGAGGAAATTGAGCTGGCGCAAATGAACGGGTCCGGCCCGCTGGATGTTGTGGCAGCAATCGGCGGAACTTCTGGCAAGATGGTTGTCATTAATGGCGCCAATGGTGAGGTGCTCTGGGAATATGATCTTAATACAGCTTACGCTCAGCACGTAGAAGTGCTGGACGCCAATGACGACGGCGTCTCTGATGTGGCTATCGGAGTACAGAAGATGGGCGCCACGCCCGGAAGACTTATCGTGGTCAATGGCGATACTCATAATGAGCTTTGGACGGTTACACCTTTCTTGCCCACGATTGAGTATGGTCTTGCGCACGGCGACCTCAATGGCGACAAAGCGGAGGATCTTATCGCCGGCGGTAATAGCGATGATAGAACTGTTTACGCGTTTAATGGACAAAACGGGAGTGAGCTATGGAACTATCCTACCGGCGGAGAGGTTAATGTTGTTTTGGTGCGTGAAGTGACCGGTGACACTATTCCCGATGTTCTTGCCGGTTCGGATGATCAGAATCTTTATGTGTTGAAGGGCGAAGATGGAGCCGTTCTCTTCAGCTACAGCACCGCCGGTGACGTCATGCACATTCAAGTTGGTGACATCAGCGGCGACGGCGCGATGAATATCGCCTGTGTTACATTTGATTCGGATGGCATTGCCTACGCTTTTAGATCGCTTTATGAAGCTGGTTGTTGCAAGGGGATTCGCGGGAACGTTAATGGGGATCCAGCGGATGAGGTTAACGTGGCTGACCTGACGTACCTGGTCGACTATCTGTTCCGCAGCGGTCCTCCGCCTACGTGTCAGGAAGAAGGCAACGTTAACGGCAATCCCGCTGAGGACATCAACGTGGCTGACTTGACGTACCTCGTTGACTACCTGTTCCGCAGCGGCCCGCCACCGCCGCCGTGCCCGTAAAGCGAAACCGGAGGCTGAATCGAATTCTTATTGACTTGTTCTGTTAGCTTTTGCTTTAGACTCACCGAAGGAGTGACAAGAATAAACAGAATGCTGGACCCGTCTATTCACACGCGTCACTTCAGCAGAATCATCTTCTTGGAGTCGGTAAAATCAGCCGTTTTGAGGCGGTAATAGTAGATGCCGCTGGCGACTTGTGAGCCGGAGTTGTCCGTCCCGTTCCAGTCTATCTGGTGCCATCCAGCTAAGTAGTGCCTGCGAACAGTATAGACAATCTGTCCCAACATATTTATGACCTGAAACTCTACGTGATTGTCATGCGACAGATCGAATCGTATACTGGTCGTGCTGTTAAACGGATTCGGGTAGTTTTGATAGAGGGTAAAGCTGGCCGGAAGGTATTCGGACGGGTAGCCAGGTGAGCCACGCCGTTCTATTGAAGTTCTCACCCTGCTGCCATGATAGGCGGCAGCGGAGGCTTCGATTAATACTCCAGCGTTCTCGTACGAAAGGAGGGGTCCTTGAGTAAAAGAGTTTCCTTCCAACGAGTATATCAGGACGTGAGTAACATCTTCGTTGGGTGAGTAACTATATTTCATTTCCATATCTGACTGAAGCAGGAAGAATTCGGACCATCTGTTTGCTCCCTCAAACATGAGATGAGCCGCTCCCAGAGTGTCCGGCGTGTTAACCTCGATAGTTTTAGTTTCGAAATCCTGAATGAACCTTGCCGTATGAGTGGGAATAGCTTCCAAGTACTCGGGGGGAAGGGCATCGCCTGCAATTACGCGAACGCCGTATACAAGGTCTGCAATATCTAACGTGAGACCATCACAGTTCATGTCGGTGGCGGCAATTTGAGCATTCTGATTGATGTGGAACACTCCAGTTCCATAGACAAAATAGTTGGTAAACATGACCATATCGGCGATCTCGTATGGCCGCCCGTTCAGATTTACGTCGCCCCTGTCATCAATCGGCTCAGCGCACATAATCTGTACACTCCCGTTATAAAAGTCGATGAGTCGAATACGTGGGTGGCTAGGATTCGGATTGTCAAGGCACTCCGAGGGAGTACCAAAGTAAGTCGGTAAGGAATCGTCCTGAGCAATGTCGACTCCGTCAGCATCATAAACTGAGCGGGACATGAAAAGGGTATCCCCAAAACGCGAAGCTATCGTGTTGTCACCGCAGTCACACCAGAAAAAGCTGATAGGGATAAGGTCGCACTCATAGATTGGATCGCCGGTGACCAAAAAGTCAAGCGTGAACAGAGCAGCAGGCAAAGAGTCAGGCAGGAAACAACTTGGATGATATGGGCCGTTGTTGATTTCAGCTATACTCACCACACGTAACATCCCGCTAGGACAGTCCGAGCCGCAGCCGCCAAACGGGCCGTAGCGATAAGTGAAATATTCCCAGTCGCACTGGTTGTAGAGGTCACCCGACTCAGCCATCTGGAAGTTTAGAGCTGAGGCGTCATAGGCTAACAGGAAATCAAAACCGCCTAGAGGGCCGAAAACGCTTTCAAGGGTTACATCTACGTATTCATGCATTCCCTGATACGTGTCGTGGGTCTTTTCGATTCGGACACAGTACGGTTCGATAGAATGCGTAACGAAAGTGATTTCACAGTAAGTTGTATCTATCCCATCCGTTGCTGCGATATTCACCAGAAAGGTTTTATCTGCATCGAGAGAATCGGCAACGAACGTTAATCCCCACGAGTCGCCAAGGCTTACATGCCCTGCCGGTTCCGGCGTAATACTTTCAAGGAAGGTTTTGGCCTGATCACAATCGTCGAGATCATACGCATAGAGTGATACAGATTTGCTTCCCGGAGCATAAAGACTAAAACTGCTCCCGCACTCATAGGTATCCAGAGAAATCCTTGGTGGATGGTTAGGTGCTACGACTACCCAAAACCGGCAGTTCTGCGCTCCGTTGGTCATGATCTCCCCGTCCCAGGCGGCAATCTCTACCTGGAATGTTTTCCCGAGGTCCTTGCCTGAAGGGCGAAACGCCCATTCACCCGTCCGTGAGTTAAGCTTGCCAGGCCCTTTAATCAGGATGTAGGATAAGGCACCGTGAATGCTGGGTGGATCATAATCAACAGCTTGTACTTGTGTTCGGAAAAAGTCGCAGGCAGAACCCCAGATTGTGTCATTGGGACAGGTGATAAATACTGGCGGTCGACTTAGTGCAGGCGTAGCTGCAATGAACAAACCTCCAAAAAGCAGCAGAATCAACAGCCCGGCTCCTTGAAAGATTCTTAGTCTTTTCACTGCTTAAAACTTCCCCATGATATATCCTCTTTAAATAAAATATCACCTATTCCTTTTTTGTCAAGTAGCGCAGGCCTATACTGTGATCTACCAAACAGAATGACTTTTCTCAAAAAATGCTTTTTCAATCTGTCGAAAACTTCTACATTAGTGCCTCAAGTAAATGTATGTTACATAAGCAAAACGAATGGCCAAACAGAAACAGAAAAAAGTTAAGCCGCAGGTGTTAAAAGGGTTCCGAGATTATCCTCCCTCGGAGCAGATCGCCCGCCAGGAAATGATTGCTAAGGTCCGTCAGGTGTTTGAGCTAATGGGGTTTTTGCCCTTTCAAACGGCGTCGCTTGAATTCGCTGAGACTCTCTTAGGTCCCCATTACACTGAGGATT
>CAZYRH010000146.1:2059-5817 GCA_964650395.1 uncultured Ignavibacteriales bacterium | reverse complement strand
GGACAACTGCCCTACTGTTTATAACCCATCACAACAAGACAGCGATAATGACGACGTCGGCGACGTCTGCGACAACTGTCCGGACGATTACAATCCGGGTCAAGAGGATAATGACGCCGACAATATCGGCAATGTCTGCGATAACTGTCCGGACGATTACAACCCCGTTCAAGAAGATGCCGACGGTGACGACCTCGGTGATGTCTGTGACCCCTGCCCCAACGACCCTGACAACGACATTGACGAAGACGGCGTCTGCGGCGATGTCGACAACTGCCCTACCGACTACAACTCCGGTCAAGAAGATGGTGACGGCGACGATGTTGGCGACGTCTGCGATAACTGTCCGACCATCTCCAATCCGGGTCAGGAGGATGGCGACAGCGATGGTCTTGGTGACGTCTGCGACAACTGTCCGGCCAATCACAATCCGGGTCAGGAGGACGGCGACAGTGACGATGTTGGCGATGTCTGCGACAACTGCCCAACCGACTACAACCCCGGTCAAGAAGATGGTGACGGAGACAATGTCGGAGACGTCTGCGACAACTGTCCTACCGTCTCAAATCCAGGTCAGGAGGATGCCGACAGCGACGGTCTTGGCGACGCTTGCGACAACTGCCCGGCCGACTATAACCCTGGTCAGGAAGATGGTGACGGAGACACTGTAGGCGATGTATGCGACAACTGTCCGACTGTCTCAAATCCGGGTCAGGAGGATGGCGACAGCGACGGTCTTGGCGACGCCTGCGATAACTGCCCGAACGATTACAATCCGGGTCAAGAGGATAATGACGCCGACAGTGTCGGCAATGTCTGTGATAACTGTCCGGACGATTACAATCCTGGTCAAGAAGATGCCGACAGTGACGACCTCGGTGATGTCTGTGACCCATGCCCCAATGACCCCGACAACGACATTGACGGAGATGGCGTCTGCGGCGATGTCGACAACTGTCCTAACGTGTACAACCCCGGTCAAGAAGATGGTGACGGCGACGATGTTGGCGATGTCTGCGATAACTGTCCGGGCACTTACAATCCCGGTCAGGAAGATGGCGACGGTGACACTATAGGCGACGTCTGCGACAATTGTCCGGCCGACCATAATCCGGGTCAGGAGGACGGCGACAGTGACGATGTCGGCGATGTCTGCGACAACTGTCCGGACGATCCCAATCCCGGTCAGGAAGATGGTGACGGAGACAATGTGGGCGATGTGTGTGACAACTGCCCAACCATTTCCAATCCCGATCAGCAAGATGGTGACGATGACACTGTAGGCGACGCCTGTGACAACTGTCCGACCATCTCAAATCCAGGGCAGGAGGACGGTGATAGTGACAATGTCGGCGATGTGTGCGACAACTGCCCCACCGTTTCCAATCCCGATCAGCAAGATGGTGACGGTGACACTGTAGGCGACGCCTGCGATAACTGCCCGAACGATTACAATCCGGGTCAGGAGGATAATGACGCCGACAATGTCGGCAATATCTGCGACAACTGTCCGGACGATTACAACCCTGGTCAAGAAGATGCCGATGGTGACAACCTCGGTGATGTCTGTGACCCCTGCCCCAACGACCCCGACAACGACATTGACGGTGACGGCGTCTGCGGCGATGTCGACAACTGTCCTAACGTATACAACCCCGGTCAGGAAGACTTTGATAGTGATGGCGTTGGCGACACCTGCGACAACTGCGACACACTGTATAACCCCGGTCAGGAAGACTTTGATAGTGACGGCGTGGGTGACACCTGCGACAACTGTCCGGAAGACTATAACCCCGACCAGTTGGATAGCGACGGTGACGGTATCGGTGACGCCTGCGAGGGTTGCTGCGAGGGCATACGCGGCAACGCCGACGGTGACCCCAACGATCAGATCAACATTGGTGACGTAACATTTTTAGTGACATATCTATTCCGGGGTGGCCCCGAGCCACCGTGTCTTGAGGAGGCTGATGCTAACGGAGATGACCATGTCGATGTTGCTGATCTTGTCTATCTTGTCGAATACCTGTTCCGGTATGGGCCACCACCACTGGATTGTCCGTAATGACGGATGAAAGCTGAGAATTAATCGCTCCTACCAAAAGCGGCCACTTTTACTCAAGCAAAGGTGGCCGCTGCAATTAGGTATGTCCTGTGCTGAGACTCATCAACCGGCGCGTTGGTGCACCTAAGCAAGACATTTCAAACTTCAGCCAAATTGTTCTTAAGAACGTCTGCTTACAGCCAATTAGCCGTTCAGGTTCCAAAATGCAACTATGAACTTATTTGAAAGCCAACGGCTTCACCGGACAAAGCGGCAGACTCCAATAGTAAGAAGCCCTTGAATGCATTGACATGTTGGAGGAATATGAGTATTCTTACAGAAACCGGCTTGCCTGTAACAAAGAGAAGGTAGAAGTAGTGATGGAGAACTTTTCAATGAGTAAGCTGTTTATTGCTTTTTTACTTTGCGGCGCTTTATTGGTAGTCGGGTGTAGTAAAAATAACGACACCGGTACGAATTCAGGTTATGTCGGAGAGCAAATGACTTTGGACCATGTCGATGGTCTTTCCACGGACGGTAACGTTCAGACCGGTGTACCAATCACGTTCTACATACGATTAAACAACAACACTGACGATACAATTAGCGGTTTCTCGCTCGGCTTCAGAGTCTACTCACCCGATGGAGCACACTGGGCCACTACCGTAGGCGACACGACCGGCACTCTTGGACCGGCACAGTTCGATGTCGGGGTTTTCTTTAATCCTTTCAGCATCACCGGATCAGGCGCGGACACTATTGGCTTTGGAGGATTCAGAATCCTCGCTGATGGCGCTCCACCGGGGTTTGATGATAATGTGTTTACAATACAGGTTGGACCGATCAGTGAGTCATATCACGGCAAGATGATTTGCCTTGACTCCTGCTGGTACCCTCCCTCCAACCGGTGGATGTGGTCATTGACCGGCACTAAAACCATTTACCCCGACTGGGACGGCGCCCGATGCTTTAGAATCATGAACCCGACAACCCCATGAGTGCTGGTAAAAGTAGTATTCCCTATAAACGGTAAATCGACGATTGCCCCCCTCCAGTAACGATACCACGCCCTGCCCGCCGACGGCGGGTGATCTGAAGTTATCCTATAAGTAGTATGTATTTACAGGCTGTCAAGAACCCGGCAGATCACGTTCCAAATGGAGTGCAGCAAAATGAGAAACCCAACCTGCATGACCAGGTTTACGCACGAACGGGGATAATAGTTTCCTCGCACACTGGGTTACTTATGAAACGACCTTCGCAACCATCTCAAGACATCGGATGCACACGGCTCAGGTCGTCTTGCAACCGAGGATAGTCGGTACGGGTGATTAACCCTCAACTATTTATATCAAACTTCGATAAATGATAATTTTGGGCCTCGACGCGTGGGCGTATACCATTTTGCCCTGAATATCAATGGTAACGGTATACCCATAGCTGCCACAGGTAACCTTGTTTACAGTCAGGCCCCTATCTTTAGGCGGCTCCCCGTCCTGGTCAGTACCAAGATTTACCTCCCGGTAGCCAAAAAGATTCTCATCATTAAATTTTAAAGTCACAGGTTCTGTGGTAAGATTTTGAAAATATACCTTGTCTTCATTGTTTGCAAGCAGTTGACCGGGTATAACTGTAAAGCCATCTTCATCAGCAATGATTGCCACTACATGATTTGCCATATGATTGTCCTCCCTGCCCTGGTGGGGGCAATGTG
>CAZYRH010000146.1:0-1959 GCA_964650395.1 uncultured Ignavibacteriales bacterium | reverse complement strand
ATTTATTGCCTCTTATAACAACAAAGGCTCCCAGTCCGAATCCTTCTTTAACCGGCTCAACTGCCCGCAGCTCCTCTGATGCCTGAAAGATAGTCTGACGGAAGTCAAGGTCCCTGTACCCCACCCGTATTAATAAACTGGTTATCTGTTCAGCCGTGTAAAAAGTTGCTTCTCGATAGAACGAATTTTTTGCTTTGTTCTTTTGATACTTCTCTCCCAGTGAGCTGTGACTGTCAACAAAGCCGATCAAAAGTGAACCGTCCGGCTTGAGAACACGATACGCTTCTCGCAGCGCCGACTCCACATTATCCAGAAAACATATCGTGGTAACCATTACCGCAAAATCGAACTCGGAAGTTCTGAACGGTAGCCTCTCGGCCTGTCCAGCGACCACATGGATTCCCCTCTCAACAGCTATCTGCCCCATTTTAAGAGAAGGTTCAAGACCGAATTCAATCCCCAATGGCGCCGCAAAACGTCCCGTCCCTACTCCAATCTCAATCCCCATTCCAGCCTCAGGTAATAGCTCCTTAACAGCTTGTAGTTCGCATTGATAAGCAAAGGAATGCTTGTCGAACCATTCTTCATATCGATTGGTGTACCGGTCGAAGGGTTCTACTTTGGGCATACATGCCTCCCCTTGCTGAAATTAAACCCATCAGATTTCAATAGTGGTTTCAAACCCATCTCTCTCCGCGTCGTAAAACCGTAACCATTAGCAAGCGGTTGGGAAGCTCCAATGAGCCAATCCAAAAGGGTCTGAATGGACCCATACGCCTGTCCTTAGATTCATATCGCTGAAACCACCGGTATGATTCGTTTCCGAAGCCGGCTGGATTCAGCCTTCAGATTCAGTAGGGTTTCCTCTGTCAACGGTACCTTCACTTCTTCTGGGACGAACTGACCTCCTTTGATTCTAGCAACTCGAAAAAGGAACGTCATCGGCTTGTCGATTCGGGAGTACATGAGATTATCAGCCAGCTCTTCCAACTGCCGGATCTTTTCCCGAAAGGCGCTCGTGCTGACGGAAAACACCGATGTAAATCGTCCCGGTTGAAAGAGAATTACTTTCCATCTTTCAAAGATTTTCTCACCCCAAGTGGGAGAAAAGAACAGGATGTTCAGTGCTGCACCGTATAGCATTAAATCTGACTCGGGAGAGCGCAGCAGGTCGACCCCAGATTCTATGGATTTCTCAAGGAGATCCGGTTTGAGGATGTTGCTTTTGATCAAATCCGGTTGGATCTGCTCAATCGAATCAGAGCTTGGATCAAAATCCACATACACGATCTGTGATCGGTATTCCGAAGGGATTATCCCGTACATAGCGAGCAAGCTCTCAGCATAAGTTCGGTCTGAGTTAATAAGAAATACAAGAGCACTTCCACCATGCCCCAGCCAGGCTGCCAGAAAAATAGCGCCGACCAAGGGCTTCCCGGAACCTCCAGGGCCACTGATAATCGTAGAGGAAGGCACTGGCAGGCCATCAGGGAGCAACCGGTCAAGCCAGTCTTGATCAGCGGTTATTTTGTCTATCATTGTAATCTCTGTAATCTCTCAAATTATGCTATTCCTGCAGCGTGCACCAGGTAACCATAATGATGGCGCCTGTCTTCGTACTAAACGGACCGTGCTCCACCTCTTTGGGAACTACGCGAAAAGTTCCAGATGGATATTTCTCACCCTGGCTTTCGTATTCGCCTTCTAATACATAATGCAGCTCTGTGAATCGGTGAGAATGGCTATCCATTACCCATCCGGGAGGAAGCTTGAGCAAAATCGTCCTGGGAGCCATGTCACCGCCCACACTAAGCACCTTTTCCTCAGCGCCGGTTGGGTACTCTTTGGCAGCCTGCCATTCTAATTCGTTTGCATTTACGGTTACTGCATTCATTGCTGGGGTCTCCTTTCCACTCTGTGGTTTTTTTCTCCTCTGATGAAATATCCCGGAAGCAGGAA
>CAZYRH010000145.1:3255-5831 GCA_964650395.1 uncultured Ignavibacteriales bacterium | reverse complement strand
GGTTCGGGAACCGTTATAGGCTTTATGTCGGCCCAATTCTCAAGCGTATACGCCAGATCATTGAGGGTCGTTCGGTACATGTTGGCGCAGACCGGACAGGTTTGCCCCGACAATTCAAAGATCTTCTTGTCGGGATACTGTTGTGCCATGCGGTTTATGAGACTGATCTCCGTACCGATAGCAATAATTGACCCAGGCGGAGCCTCGGCACAGTACTTCACAATGAAGCTCGTCGAGCCGTGAGCATCAGCCAATGAAACCACTTCAGGAGTACATTCCGGATGCACCACCACCTTCACCCCCGGATACTGCTCACGCACTTGCCTGACATGTTCCGTGGTAAAGATGATATGGACGTGGCAATGCCCTTTCCACAAGATAAGCTTGGCCCGCTCAATTTGCTCGTCTACAAGCCCGCCGCTGTCACGCGAAAAGTCCCAGATCACTATTTCCTCCGGCTTCATGCCAAACTTGAGGCCGGTATTATAGCCAAGATTTTCATCTGGGAAGAAAAACAGCTTCTCTTTCTGATCGAAGCCGTACTTGAACGCGTTGACGGCATTCGAGGATGTACAGACCACGCCCCCGTACCGACCGGTAAACGCCTTCAGCCCCGCGGTTGTATTCATGTACGTGATCGGCATTATCCTTTCTTCAGCGCCGAACCGCTTAAGGTACTCCCAAGCTTCCATGACATCGGCCATCTCCGCCATGTCGGCCATTGGGCATCCGGCCAGCGGGTTGGGAAGGAAAACGGTCTGGTGGTCGTCGGTTAAAATGTCAGCCGCCTCCGCCATAAAATGCACTCCGCAAAAGACAATGATCTCTGCTTCCTTGTGCTCCGCCGCTATCTTGGCCAAACCATAACTATCACCGACATAATCACCTTGTTCGACGACCTCGATACGCTGATAATGGTGGGTCAAGATGCAAAGTCTCTTGCCAAGCTTCTTTTTCGCGGTGGCGATACGATCTTTTAATTCGTCGCTTGTCGCCTGGAGATACTGTTTGGGAAGATAGAAGTACATAGCCTAATCTTTTTGTTTCATTCTCTTTCGCCCAGTCAGCTAGTAGGGCAGGTGTCCTTGGATGGTGTGACAAAAGAATGATCTTTGATTGCACAAGCTCCCGAATTCGTCATTGCGAGGAGCGAAGCGACGTGGCAATCTCTTGTTGCCAATACGGATGCACAATTGAGATCGCCACGCTCCCGCCGGTCGCTCGCGATGACGGTGGACTTATGGCACAGCCTCCCTTGACACCTGCCTATTGTCGGCAGGTCTCTCCGAGACCTGCCCTGTTGTTTCTCATCGTTTTCTCCGTAATAGTCGCTGCCGACGTCATCCACCTCTTCTCTGCCATACTCATCACCAAAAACATCCTCTTCATCCTCATACCTCTGTGAGAACTTGCTTTTTGGTGCCCCGCAAACCGGGCACATTTCAGGTAGATCATCATCGTCATGGACATACCCGCAAATGTCACACGCCCATTGCATAGTCACGTTCTCCCTGAAGATCATTAATACAGGTTACACCAATACATTTCTATTAATACCATTCTTAGTTGACAGTCTTAAGCGATCTAATGTATTCTGACGCTTTTCGCATTCGCTCCACAACGACCTGTTTGCCCAAAATCATTAAAATGTCATACAGCCCTGGCCCAGTCGGCATCCCCGTGACCGCCAGGCGCGTAGGATGAATCAACTGAGCCCTTTTTACCCCCCGTTCTTCCGCCAGAGCGCTGAGGGTCCTTTCTGTGTTTTCATGAGTGAACCCCGGCAGAGCCTCAAAACGGTCTGCCAGCTTTTCAAGCAGTTGGTCATTTTCCGGAATAAACTGCTTTTTTTCAGCCGCCGGGTCATATCGGTAGTCAAAAGAGAAAAAAAAGCCCCCGAAAGTGACAAAGTCAGGAAGGCAGCGCACTCGCCCTTTAAGAATCCCAACAACGGCCCGCAGATAATCCCAGCGCGTCTCCAGCCAGTACTTGGTAGTAAGGTTGGCCGCTACCAACAACGGAGCGACCATCACTGCCAGCTCGTGGTCGGTTTTGGGGGCAATATGCGCCTTGTTAAACGCCAGCAGCTTATCTTCATCAAAGATGGCGTTGGAAGTGTTGAAGTTGTCCGGATTGAAGATGTCAATCAGTTCATCGACGGTGTAAATCTCACGATTCGTCTTTGGCGACCATCCCAGAAGGCACAGATAGTTGAACATCGCTTCCGGAAGGATTCCCTCGGTACTATACTGGTTTATGTCTTTGTCGCCCAGACGCTTGGATACTTTTCTTTTATCAGGTCGAAGAATCAGAGGGACATGCCCGAACTTCGGCACCTCAAAACCCAGGGCGTGGTAAATATGAATCTGCTTGAAGGTGTTGGTGATGTGGTCATTGCCCCGAATAACGTGCGTGATACCCATGTCGTGATCGTCAATGATTACAGCGAGATTATAGGTGGCGCTGCCGTCGGAACGGGCAATGATTAAATCCTCGATCTCCTCATTCTGACGGGTCAGAGTGCCACTGATCATATCTTGAAAGCTTGTCTCACCATCCGGTATTTTCAAACGAAC
>CAZYRH010000145.1:0-3155 GCA_964650395.1 uncultured Ignavibacteriales bacterium | reverse complement strand
GACAAACCGAGCCACTTTAATGCGGAAAGGATCGGCTCTATGAGAGAAGCTTGAGAACGCTCGATATCTGTGTCTTCGATCCGAACGAGGAACTTCCCACCGGTATGCCTGGCGAACAAGTAGTTGGCAATGGCTATCCTGGCCGTGCCGACGTGAAGGTAACCGGTTGGCGAAGGAGCAATGCGAACCCTGACAGGGCGCTCAGGCATACTTCGTCCTTGCTATGTCTGCCTATTCTGGTCCGCGCTCTGATCGTCAGGTCCAGGTGGCGGCGAAGGTGGTACCTGAGGAGTATCAGGGGGAGGCGTGGGATGTGGCGCCACCGGAGGTGCGGTGGGTGGTACATACGACGGAGCTCCGGTATATCCAGTCAGAGGTTGGCCTGGAGGTGCCAACGGCATTCCCATACCAACCGGTTCCAGAATAAGCTCATAGCCGCCCACGATTTTGGCAATCAGATTATAGATAAGCACAATGATAATGCCAATTATAGTATAAAAGATAGCCCCCATGATTGCGAAAGCAATGGGGAGAACAATTACCATCAACCCAATCGGCATAGTTTCTAAATCAAAATCAAAACCACCCGGTTGAAACTGAGACAACCGGGACATGATGGCCATGATAAATCCCGCAAACAGCGCATAGAACAACCCAAAAATAAAACCGACAATAAGGTTGAAAAAAAACGAGACCTTTATAAACGGCCATATACCTACAGATTTTACCTCGTACCGCATTTGACTCCTTTCTACTTATTTGCTCAACAACTCGTACCTCTTATCAAGCAACCTACCGCCTGGATTAGCAACCTGACAGTGGTGAACTACTTCTTTATTCAACCCTGCCTTCGAAGATAGTGCGTCGGGTAAAAAATTCAAGTCAATAGTAACAGATTACATGCTCCTCACAATAAACCGGGCATCAACAGCTTTGCACTTGGATTTGTCAGGCGAGGCAATAAAGGGATTGATGTCGATTTCCGAGAAACAGTCAAAGTCCTTTACCAGTTGTGACAAACGCAGTAGAGTCTCTTCCACCGTGTCAAGGTCGACCGCCGGAGCGCCCCGGAAGCCGGTGAGAAGTGGGTAAGATCGTAGCGACCGAATCATTTCTTTGGCTCCTTCGTCAGTTAGAGGATTAATGCGGAAGGAAACATCCTTCATTACCTCAACGTAGATGCCGCCTAAGCCAAACATGATGAGCGGCCCAAAGGAGGGGTCGATAGTCATACCCATTACTGTCTCAACGCCGCCGGAAATCATTTGCTGCATGGCAACTGAGAAGGTCTCGTTATCACCTACTTCACCAACACGCTCCTTAAGCACCTGAAACGCCGAACGGACTTCCTTGTCGGTACGCAGATCAACCATCACCCCACCAACCTCTGTCTTGTGCAGAATGGGCGGAGTATTGATCTTCATGACCACCGGATATCCCATTCCGTTAGCAATGTTGGCCGCTTCCTTGGCACTGGAAGCGTACTTGTAACTGGCAGCCGGTATCCCATAGGCGGCCAAAATAGCAATGGCTTCTTCTCCTACGATTGTAGAGCTGCCATCCGCGAGAGACTTGTCCACGATTTGCTGAACCTTTTCAGCTTTCACTTTGAAGGTTTTAAATCGACCCCTCGGTCGGTTGATACTTTTCTGATACTTGAAAATAGTCGCCAAAGTCCTGGCAATAGCTTCAGGATAAATATAGACCGGTATGTTATGCTCTTTGAGGTACTCAATTCCTTGCGACCCTCGACCGGCGCCCATGAAACAAGCCAGGACCGTCTTTTTGCTGGCGGCCAATGACTTGTGAATGTTTCGTGCCACCTCGAGTTGATTGATTGTTACCGGCGGCACAAAAATGGGGATAATAGAATCATACCGGGAATCAGTTTTAACTACATCAAGGGTCAACTTGAACTCACTTGGTCCTGCCCCGGCCACCATGTCCATGGGATTTGAAAACGAGGCCTCATCAGGAATGAACTTTTTCAATTTTTTGACAGTCACTAGTGACAACGGGGGCATTTCCAGGCCGTTGCTAATCAAAGCGTCAGTGGCCAGAATACCTGGCCCACCGGCATTGGTCACCACCACCACCCGATTCCCCTTGGGGATCGGCTGGGTGGAAAGCGCCTTAGCGACGTCGAATAGCTCTTCCACCGTATCGACACGCATCACACACGTCTGATCAAACAAGGCATCTACACCGACATCCAGACCGGCCAGCGCCCCGGTATGCGATGAAGCCGCCTTGGCGCCGAGTTTGGTACGTCCCGATTTGACTGCAACAATTGGCTTTCTCCGACAAACATCGCAAGCAATCTGAGTGAAATTGCGAGGATTCCCAAAATTCTCAAGGTACATAAGAATAATGTCTGTTCGGGGGTCATCCTTCAGGTACTCAAGAATGTCATTCGATGAAATGTCCGCCTTGTTGCCAATAGAAGCGACAATCGAAAAACCGATCCCAAGGTCCTTGGCGTGATTCATAATCGCTTCGCCCATCGCACCGGATTGAGTAATAAACCCGATCCGACCGCTTTTGGGATATACCTTACCAAAGGTAGCATTAAGATTCACATCTGAGTCGGTATTGACAACCCCAAAGCAGTTAGGGCCAATCATGCGCATGCCATACTCTTGGGCTACCTGCAGCACTTCCCGTTCCCGTTTCTTCCCTTCAGAGCCAACTTCGGAGAAACCTGCCGAAATCACCACCAGCCCCTTGACACCCTTTTCGCCGCACTGCCTAACAACTTCCTTAACGAATTGCTTGGGAACAATGATGATCGCCAGATCAACTGCATCGGGCACGTCCAGAATAGTCGAGTAGGCCTTTATGGAGTGAATGACCGAGGCTTTGGGATTAACCGGAAAAACCTTGCCGTTGAACTCCGCCAACAGGATGTTGTGGAGCGTTTCCCTACCGATGGTACCTCGCCGCGTCGAAGCGCCTATCACCGCTACCGATCGGGGCCTGAAAATCGCGTCCAGGGACTGCCTCATACCCTTTCTTCCTTTGTACGTCTGATTGCTCTACTCATGAACTACAAACATACCGGAATACTCTCCGGTTCCTCAACCGGGCCATAATCTTTATCGACCAACACCCAAACGAATGAACTCATTCTTCAATAAAAGTCAAGTACTTGTGGT
>CAZYRH010000144.1:0-5906 GCA_964650395.1 uncultured Ignavibacteriales bacterium | reverse complement strand
AAGTTGGCTACGTCAGTGTTGACGAGCCACAATTGACCGGGCTGTTGAAACCGCACCTGGTGACAACGACTGACGTCGGCTACATCCGACTGCATGGGCGCAACGCAGACAAGTGGTGGAATGGGGGTAGCCTGCGGTATGATTATAGCTACACTGCTGAAGAACTTGAGGTCTGGCAAAAGAAAATCGAAAATATAAAGTACAAGGTTAAAAAGATGTACGTCTTTTTCAACAATTGTCACCGGGGAAAAGCCGTCTCCAACGCTCAGCAATTCGTACGTCTATTCGAAGACATCTGAAAACTACAGTAGCCCTGACAAATAGTACACCAACCCTATAGAATTATATCAGAACACCCATCATGTATGGCAATTAAATAATCAAATAGTTAATCTTGCCACCTTTTTGTTGACTAAGCAAGAACGTCTTATTATTAGAATGAAAATATATATGAGAAGTTTATCATGCACCTGAGACTTGACAACATACGCAAGGAATTTGGCGACAAAGTTGCCGTCGATAACCTGTCGCTGGAAGTGCCGGAAGGGGCTATCTATGGCATCATCGGACCGAACGGCGCCGGCAAGACGACAACGATTCGTATGATTATGAACATCACTATCCCAGACTCCGGGCAAGTGCTGGTTGACGATCACCCCGCCGACAGCAATTTCAAGAATCGCGTCGGGTATCTCCCCGAAGAGCGGGGCCTGTACAAGAAGATGACAGTTACTGAAGTCATGCTGTACATGGCTGAATTGAAAGGATACCCTGCGCGCCGGATTAAAAGCAGAATTGACCCCTGGCTGGAACGGATGGATCTGATAGAGTATAAAAACAAAAAGGTTGAAGAACTGTCCAAAGGAATGCAGCAAAAGCTACAGTTTGTGACCACGATAATGCACGACCCCGACTTGATAATTCTCGATGAGCTATTTTCCGGTCTTGATCCGCTCAACACTGAGTTGATAAAAGATGTCTTGCTCGAATCTAAGCGCGCCGGCAAAACGATCCTCTTTTCCACCCATGTCATGGAGCAGGCGGAAAAGCTCTGTGACTACCTTTGTATGATCTCCTATGGCAAAAAAGTGATTGACGGCCGTTTGTCCGAGGTCAAAGCTCGTTTTGGAAAGAACAGCATTCAACTGGAGATTGAAGGAGATGGAAACTTCATTTCCTCTCTGGCAGGTGTTCGAGACGTGATTGATTTCAACAACTACCTCGAAATAAAGTTGGAAGGAAAAGTCGATACGAACAGCATCCTCAAGACAGTGGCAGAGAAGGTAACCGTGCGACGCTTTGCCATTGTAGAACCTTCATTGTATGACATCTTCATCGATATGGCCAAGGTTGACCCGTCCGAACTGAACGAAGGAAAGGGAACAGCCAATGTCTAAGTTCTGGGTCGTTTTCAGACGAGAATATGCTCAGGTTGTGAAAAAGAAGTCATTTGTTATCGGTATCTTCCTTACACCGGTATTGATGGCGGCTTTCATGGTAGTTCCGACGTTTCTGGCTGGAATGAAATCATCAGAGACTGAGAAGCTGATCGTTATTGACCAGAGCGGCTACGATATTGGCTACAAATTTAGCGAGGCGCTGGCCGAATACAAGCTTGATGACGGCAAAACGCCTTACTATGACGTGGGGCAAATCTTTCACATTGGTCCCGATGACACCTCTAGATTCGCTGTCATCCAGGACTCGCTCAGTCAGCTCATAAACGCTAAGGAGCTGAAGTACTTCCTTGTTCTCAAACCGGGCGCATACCTGTCAGACACCAATATTTACCTGGTTACCAATTCCGACAACTTCCGCTCGATCAACCGCTTCGAAAGGAAAATCTCCGATATCGTTTCCTCCATTCGATTGCAGATGTCGAATGTCAATCTCTCCGTTGATTCCCTCCTCAGCTTGACCGAGCAAGTTGATCTCAAGGTACGTGATGCCAAAGGTGAATCGATTCCATTTGGTACCAAGTATATCAGCGCCCTTATTTTCGTTGGGATCATGTTCGGTATGATTTTCGGTTATGGCCAACTGGTAATGCGTTCCGTGATCGAGGAAAAGAATTCACGGATTATGGAAGTGCTTCTCTCCTCGATCAGTCCTTTTCAGTTGATGCTGGGGAAGGTTATGGGACTTGGGGCCGCTACTTTCACGCAGGTAGGAGTATGGTTTGTCCTCGGAGCAGGTCTGTATATGATGAAAGGATCGTTCAACATCGATCCCTCACTCGACCGCATCCTGTTCAACCCGGTCATTATCTGTTTTTTTATCTTGTACATGATTTCCGGCTACATTCTCTTTTCGACTCTCTTCGCCCTGATCGGTTCCATTGTCAATACTGAGAAGGAGGCTCAAAGTTTCATCTTCCCGATTACAATGATTATGGTTTTACCGTTTATGCTTGCCATTCACGTGGTGCAGGAACCAAACTCGACGCTGTCGGTTGCTCTCTCATTCATACCCTTTTTGACGCCCACGATGATGATAATGCGGGTCATTTTTATTGCGCCCACTCTCACCGAATATTCCCTGCTCAGCGGCATTGTTGGCGAAGCCTCCCTGGCTTTCATTCTTGTCGTGCTCACGACACTGGGGATGATATGGCTGACTGCCAAGATTTTTCGGGTCGGTATCCTCATGTATGGGAAACGACCGACTCTTCCCGAAATAATGAAATGGGTAAGATCTTGAGAACGGAAGTAAGGTGGATTTTGGCATAATCAACAAAAGAACTTTTTCCAAGGTGCTGCTTTTGCTGATCGGGTTTGTCCTTTTTTCAGCCAATACGGTTTACTTTCTCGGAGCCGGTCAGCCCTCTCTCAACACAACCTTTCAGAGAACCTACCATTTTGATTTCGACAACATCCGCAAGAAGAGCCCTTACTTGAACCTGAAGGCAGCTTTGCTGCTCAATTACGACAACGGCGAGGTCTTGTATGCGAAAAACTGCGACCAGATTCGGTCTATTGCATCCCTCAGCAAACTTGTCGCGGCGATGGTAGTTCTCGACAAAGGAATCGATCTCGACAGTGTGGAGAAGATCACCAAACAAGACGCCCGTCGGTCCCGTCGTTCGAGGCTGAGAGTGGGATATGAGCTGACTCGGCGGGACCTCCTGCACGCCACTTTGATGAACTCCGACAACCGAGCCACCAAGGCTCTGGCTCGGACGACATCCGGGTCAATTGAAGAGTTTATCAAAGAGATGAACCGTAAGGTCAAAAAACTCGGTTTGAAAAACACCATCTTCTATGACCCAGCCGGCCTCGATGAACGCAATGTCTCCACCGCTGAGGAAGTGGCCAATATTCTCCATTATGCGTATGAATACAAGCTAATAGCTGAGATCACTTCCAAGAAAAAATACCGAGCGAAAATCCTGAACAGAAAAAATCGCTTTCACCGCTTTTCCAACACCAACCGACTGGTCTTGTCGCCTTACAAAGTGCTGGCGGGAAAGACCGGGTACATTATAGCTTCGGACTACTGTCTTGCTACCATAATCAAAAACAAAAGAGGGGAGAGGTTGACATTGGTGTTACTCGGCGTCCCAGGCGAAAAACTGCGCTTCAAAGAAGCCCGCCGCTTGCTGAAATGGGGGTTCAGGCATATCACTTAGGTTCAGCCGCAAAGAATCCCTCCTCACGGAGACGATTTCCTGCTGACACAACGTTTGCGAAATCGCTTGGCAATTTGTCAACCACGGCTTATAATAGCAACATGGTTGCATTTAGTTGTTACGTTAAACGAACCGTATGACATCACATCCTTCAATACTCGTAGTCGGCGCCGGATATGTCGGTTTGGCAACGGCTGTCTTCTTCGCTGATAAAGGTTACCCCGTAAACATCATCGAAAAGAACCCGCTCACAGTGGAGTCCCTCAGGCATGGTCGTCTGCACTTTCACGAGCCGCTGATACAGAAGAAATTCAGACAGGTTCTTAGTAAGAAAAAGATACAAATTGGTCGTCCCGCCAAGGAATGGTACCAGAATTCGCAATTCATATTTATTGCCATTGACTCCGCCGATCCCGCCACCGGTCAAATGAGATCGGTAAATTTCCAGAGGATAGCCAGGTGGATCGGCGAAGCGAAAACCAAGAGTTCGGCAACGGTTGTTCTTAAGTGCACCAATGTCATAGGTTTTGCCGAAAGATTCCAGCGTATGCTTAACGAGAACGCCCACAGTCGTCGTGTCCACCTGCTCGTCAGTCCAGAGTTTCTCAGAGAAGGTTATGCTTACGAAGATACGGCGCACCCGTGGAGGATCATTGTAGGCACTGAGGAGAAAAAAACAACGACCCGCCTGCTGAAATTGTACAGGTCGGTTTACAGCAAGTCAATCCCCATTGTTGTGACTGACTGGAAATCGGCGGAGCTGATAAAGCTGGCATCAAACGTCTACCTCTCTCACAGGTTGGCGTTTATTCACGAGATTGCGGACTTTGCTCGGATAGCAAACCTTGACATGAAGGCTATTAAGCAGGGGATAGGGCTTGATCCACGGATCGGGCTGAACTATTTTGAGCCGGGCCTCGGCTTTGGTGGCTCATGTCTGCCGAAAGACTGCCATCTTATCAATTCACATGAGACTAAAACCGGCTTTGAGTTCAAAACGGCCCACACAGCCCTTGAAATCAACGAACGGATAATCAACACGTTGATTGAACGTTTACGTGACAAGTTGGGGCAATTGAAGGACAAAAAGATTGCCATTCTTGGAGCCGCGTTCAAGCCTGAGATGGATGACATTCGCGGCTCGCAGGCGGTGAAACTGGCTATCAAGTTGAAAAGGCGCGGCGCAAAAGTCGCCTTTTTCGAGCCACATCTGAAGCATGCCGAAAAGCTGGCTGACGGCAACTTCCCCCTGAAGCATGACTTGGAAGCCGTTTTACAAGGTGCTTCGGCAGTCATTATCGGGACAGCGCACAAGCGGTTTTGGTCACTAAAACCGATTTATGTCGCAAAGCTTGTAAAAAAGAGACTTGTCTGTGATTATTTTGGGATATTGAACTACAAGAGTTGGATAAAGAAAGGATTTGAATTCATCTAAATGGCTAAAACAATCTTGCTAACAGGTTCGTCCGGGACAGTCGGTACTACCCTGGCACAGAAGTTACTTAATAAGGGATACGATGTTATCCCACTGGACGTCAAACACTCTTTGTGGGATCAGGAGATCGAGCGCAAAACGGTCTTCCATGACCTGCGCGAGCCGTTAAGCACACTGCGACCGGGCAAGAAACCGGACATGATTATTCATCTGGCCGCCAACGCGCGCGTCCATGATCTGGTGCTCCGGCCTCGCCTCGCCCGCGACAACTACTTGATGACCTTCAACCTTCTTGAATACGCTCGCAAGGAAAAAATCAAACGGGTTCTGTTTTCCTCATCGCGCGAAGTATATGGTGAATCGAGAGTGGGGGAGAGGCGCAAGGAAGACTCGACCAGCCTGAACAAAATGAAATCCCCCTACACGGCCTCCAAATTCGGATCGGAAGCCCTGCTTCACGCCTACCAAGAATGTTATGGTATTAAACCAATCATTGTTCGGTTGTCCAACGTCTATGGCCGGTACGACGTCTCCGAGCGCGTCATCCCGCTGTTCATTTACTACGCCGTGCGAAACAGGGACATCATCGTTTTAGGAAAAGAAAAGAAGTTGGACTTTACCTATATTGATGACTGTGTAGATGGATTAATCCAGATTGTCAAACGGTTTGACCGCGTCTCCGGGCTGACTTTTAACCTGTCGAGCGGAGTGGGGGAGAGGATTGTCGATGTGGCCAAGGTGATCGTGTCGTATTTGGACTCTCGCTCAAAGATCAAAATAGGAACTAAAAGGGTCGGCGAGATATCGATGTTCGTTGGCGATATCTCATTAGCCCGCACGAAG
>CAZYRH010000143.1:0-5930 GCA_964650395.1 uncultured Ignavibacteriales bacterium | reverse complement strand
CTAGTTCCCCGGTAATTCAGACCCTAAACGTAGATAGCGGTAACGGTCCACATAGCCACGGCCACCCCTGCATGAGCAGGGGTGGCCGTGATTATCAGATGGACTCTAAGAGGAGTCCTTGTCACATCCCTGACTATGGACAAGGTGGAGGTGGTGGGCCACCCCGAAAGAGGTGGTCAACCAGATAGGTCAAATCAGCGATGTTGATGGCACCATCGCCATTAACATCACCCTCCTCAAAGCATGGAGGTGACGAACCGCCCCGGAAGAGGTAGTCAACCAGATAGGTCAGGTCAGCCACGTTGATGGCTTTATCATAGTTAACGTCGCCGCGAATCCCGTCGTGGTTGCAGCAGACAATCCCGAAACAATGAGGCCCATCCCAGGTCGGAGTGTAGCTTTCAGTTAGAGTGGACCACACCCATGTTGACCAGGGCCAGAACAACATAGTATCTGCCACCGAATCCAGGCAGATCGTCCTGCCATTGAGAGCAAGGTCGTCTGGTATTTCAATCGTTATACTCCACGCCACGTCATCGTACACTATCCAGAACCCTCCGGCGGAATCCTCACCACCGAAGACAACCGTGTCGGCTCCATCACCGTTAGTCCCCAAGGAGGAAATCCATCTGTCTCCGAATGGCAACCACGGGGCAAGATACTGCCCGTTGGTCGTGTCCCAGACTGCACCGTCAGGCGAATATACCTGGAAGCCGTTATTGTAGACCCAAAGACCACCGACATGGCTGGTGTCGATCTGCACTCTCAAACGAAACTCGACCGTGCTGCCAAGAGGTATGGTGTTGCCACTGGAGGGGACAACCTCGTAAAGAGATATGGCATCTTGTGCAGCAACACCCACTGCACAAACAGCCAGCAAGACGCCTGTTGTAATTGTTCGTCTCATAATAGTTCTCCTATTTCTGAATAGTTTTCCTATTTCAGATTCTATCCGGCGGCTAATGACCAGCGTAACGCTCACGGACGAGGCCATTGGCAAGAACTAAAGCTACTTCCCAAACGCCGCACGGAATAGCATGAACACAAGACTGATAGTACTAAGAACTCCAATCAACAGACCGCTACCGTAACGGCCTACAATCCGAGCCGTCAGCAGCCTGTCCACAAATATGCTCGGATACCACTTCACCCCATCACTGGCTATCAATTGTACATTCTCAATCGGGAAGAGAAAGAGATCGACAATCCCGCTAGGCGTGAGGTGGTGGATTCTGGCTTCATCTTGATGGAGTCTCAGATCATCCGGCTCAGGCTTCTTGAAGGCCCACTCCCTCAGCAGCCCCAACGTGACGTCAATATAGCGACCTGCCATTCGGCTCATCCTGTGCTGCTGTCGGATATAAGCATTGATCGGTAGCCAAATTCCAAGTACTGTCATCATTCCAATGAGACGTTTTGATATGCCCAAGTCAGGCACCCACAAAGGTGGCCATTCTACAAGACCTCCAATAGCCGTTGCGAAGGCCAACAGTACCAGCAACCCTGCATGAGTCATCTTCTCTTTATGTTCATGATAGTGGAGCATTCTATCGAGGATGACCTTGAAGTACTTCTCGACTTCTTCCTGTTCAGCCGTCAACAGCTTGTTGTTTGCCATCGAGCTTCCTCCTTTCTTTCCTGTTTAGACATCTAAGTGCCTGTCGTCAAAGAACGTAGACAGATAATTACTGAAAATTAAGACATGTGTTGTTTTATGGCAATAGTTCTCCGATAGGAATACGGGATCATTCACAGCCCACCTTCGGCGCAGGCCCACTCAGGCCCACTAAAGAAAAGATACTCCACCAGATATGTTATGTCTGCGACATTGACACTGCAATCACCGTTGACATCACTAATAAAGGGCGGATAGAGCGGCGGACCACCCAGCGCTGTCTCTTCCCATCTTCGGTGGCATCGCCGGTAAGCGCAAATGTTATACCTTCAGATGTAAAATAGAGGGTCTTGTCAATGCCCGGAACATAGTAGGCTACTTTTTCATCCAACTGCCCCTGGTTCTCGGTGAAGACCAAGGGCATCGAGGCCAGGCCGGTAATAACGGTGGCTTTTGTGGTTGGGCTGTCAGCGGCTGCGGCTGAAACCAGCCCCAAGACCGCGATGGTGAGAAAAGTTGAGATGACAATGATATTTTTCATGGCATTCCTCCGTTGTGTCAGCCAAGCGTAAAAGTTGCGTTTGATTTCCTAATATATTTAAGTATAACAAATTCGGACTGTGAAGTCAACATCAGATTCAAAAAGGACGGGGCAGATGTGGACATCTGCCGTGTCGAAACCACCCTTAGTCAGACCTACGTTTTATGGATTCCTGCTTTCGCAGGAATGACGTCCGCTTTTTTCCTCGCATTCCCGTTCTTCCGGAAGATCAGTTTGTGCAGGAAGCCGATATGCTTTGCACCGTCAGAGACGAGAGCTTCTATTGTGGCGGCGATACTTTCCGGATCGAGGTAGATTTCTTTGAGAAGCAAAGTACGGCTGCCGTGCATGATGAAACGGTCGGGGATACCGAGGGCTTTGAACCTGCCGGTGTAGCCATGTGTCAACAAGAAGTCGGCCACTGCCTGTCCGAAGCCGCCGCGCAGGGCATTTTCCTCGATGGTCAGGATAAAGCTAGCGGTCTCTTTGACTCTGGACAACATCACCAGATCGAGCGGCTTCACAAAGCGGGCATTGACGATGGATAAGTCTATGCCCTTGTTCAACAGGGTCTGTGCCGCCTGCCGGGCATGCGTAACCATTGTGCCGACGGCCAAGATGACCACATCGCTCAACGGTGAGAGTTCCTCCCACTTTCCCCATTCAATATCCTGGACCTCGTCGACCATATCTGTCGGGACGCTGTCGCGTGGGTAGCGGATAGCCACCGGCCCGGGCAGTTTCTGGTCGACCGTGTAGTGCAGCATGGCACGTAATTCATTACCATCTTTGGGAACCGCAATCGTAAGATCGGGGATCATAGACAGATACGAGAGGTCAAAGGCTCCGTGGTGGGTCGGGCCGTCATCGCCAACTAAGCCGCCCCGGTCCATACACAGAACCACCGGCAGGTCTTGCAGCGCAATATCGTGAATAACCTGATCAAACGCTCGCTGCATAAAGGTGGAGTAAACGGCAAGATACGGTCTGGCCCCTGCCGCTGCCAGTCCGGCTGCAAATGTGCCGGCGTGACCTTCAGCAATACCAACATCGAAAAAACGGTCGGGGTACTTATCAGCAAAGGCCACCAATCCCGTTCCAGCCACCATCGCCGCCGTAATAGCAACCACCCGGTCGCTCTTGGCGCCGAGCTCCACCATGGTGTCACCAAAAACTTTAGTGTAAGTAGGTTTGTCCAATTGCCTTGAAGAAACCTGGCCGGTTATCTTATCAAACTTTCCCACTCCATGATACTTGAATGGGTTGCCTTCAGCCGGTTTATATCCTTTGCCCTTAATAGTAGCCACGTGAAGCAGGATGGGGCCGTGGAGATTCTTTACCTGTTGCAAAGTCTTGACTAAAAGCCCCAGATTGTGCCCGTCAATAGGGCCGAAGTAGCGGAATCCCAGTTTCTCAAAGAGCATGCCGGGGACCAGCAGCCCTTTAATGGAATCTTCGATATTGGAAATGGTTTCACGGATTTTGTTGCGGCGTTTGAAGCGGCCCGTCAGCTCCCAGATCTCGTTGCGCAGCTTGTTATACTTTTCATCGACCATGATATTCGTGAGGTATTTGGAGATTGCGCCGACATTTTTGGAAATAGCCCAAGTGTTGTCGTTCAGAATAACCAGCAAGTCCTTCTTCAACGATCCGGCGTTGTCTAGCCCTTCAAACGCCAGCCCTCCCGTCATAGCGCCGTCCCCGATGATAGCCACCACCTTGTAATCCAATTCGGCATTGTCACGAGAGGCAGCGAAACCGAGAGCGGCTGATATAGAAGTCGAAGCATGGCCGGCGCCGAAGTGGTCGTATTCGGATTCCTCGCGCTTAGCAAACCCCGCCAGCCCATTGTACTGCCGGAGTGTAAGCATCCGATCTCGCCGACCCGTGAGCATCTTGTGCGTATACGTTTGATCGCTGACATCCCAGATCAACTTGTCTGTCGGCAGATCAAACACGTAGTGCAGCGCAATAGTCAGCTCGACCGAGCCAAGATTGGTGGCCAAATGACCTCCCGTTTGAGATACAACCGATACGATCTCCTGCCGGATTTCTCCGGCCAGTTCTACCAATTCGTCGGTAGTGAGTTTCTTTACGTCGGCAGGGGAATCAATTTGGGGTAAAAACTTCATACACTTCTCATGCAAAAAAGGTCAATACTGCCTCTGTCCAATATACCGGGCCAGGTATTTGAGCATATTCTCATCGTGCTCATCAAAACGAGCCACCGCTTCATCAATAAGCTGTGACGCCTCTTGGTGCGCCTGTTTCAATCCGACCACCTTTGGATAGGTTGCTTTTTGTCTTTTACTGTCGGAGCCTATTTTCTTTCCCAGCAATTTCTGGTCGCCTTCGATGTCGAGAATGTCATCGATAATCTGAAAGGCCAGACCAATCTTCTCACCGTAAGAGGTCAACTTAGACAAAAGCTTTTTCTCAACTCCGGCCAGCATGGCTCCCAGCCGAACCGAACACCGGATCAGAGCAGCAGTTTTTCTGGTATGGATGTGTATGATTTCCCACCTGGTGACGTCTTGACCTTCAGCTTCCACGTCGGCAATCTGTCCGCCGAGCATACCCCCGGTGCCTATTGCTTGTGCCAGCTCAATGACTGCATCGGTCGAACCGGTTTGCGCTATCAGGCTGAAAGCAAGGTCGTGAAAAGCATCTCCGGCCAGCACAGCGACGGCTTCGCCAAACTTCTTGTGACAAGTAGGTCGGCCGCGTCTGAGATCGTCGTCATCCATACAGGGCAGGTCATCGTGAATCAAAGAGTAGGTGTGAACCATCTCAAGCGCCGCCGCCGCATAATGAATCGGCAGGTCTTCGCCCGTTGCGTTTCCTCCACAATATTCATAAGAAGCCAACGCTAGAATGGGCCGCAATCGCTTCCCGCCGGCCAAGATTGAGTATCGCATTGCGGCATGGAGCGACTTCGGCTCTGCCTCTTCAGGCGGAAGGTACTTGTCGAGCAACCGATCGACAAGCTGGCTCTTTTCCTTCAGATAACTTTGAACGTCTGTTGCCTCAGACAGCATCACTTTTCTGCCTTATCCTCCTCAAACTTTTGTTCCGACAACACACCATCTTGTTCGCGAATGATTTTAATTTTCTTCTCAGCTTCTGCCAGTTTTTCGTTGCAGTACTTTGCAATTTCCACACCCTGTGTATACAAACTCATGGACTCTTCCAGCGAAGTTTCCCCTGATTCCAACAGAGTGGTAATCTCTTCCAGCTTCTCAAGCGCTGATTCAAAGTCCTGGTACTTCTTCTTGGTAGCCACAATCTCCGTTATTGCCTCTTTTTAATATCTTTGATGGAAGACACAATGTGCCCATCAGACAGGATCGTTTCCAGACTATCACCGGTATGAATATCCACAACAGATTTTAACAACCTTCTATCTGGCAGCCTCCAGGTAACGGAGTATCCTCGTGCCAGAATCTTCAAAGGTGACAAAGCCTCCAGTCGAGATAATAACAAAGATAAGCGGTTTCTATGCTTTTCGAAACTGTTTTTTCCTGCCGAATACAACCGTCGAGCCAGATTATCCAGGTATTGCTGACGCTGAAGTACGATGTCCGAAGGCCGCAGAAAGACCGGTCGACGAAGCAAAGCTGACAGGTTCTGTCGCGCGCTCGTAACAAAAGCGCCCAGCAAGCTCGCCTGACGAACCAGGTTTCGGCGAACTGAATCCAGATACTCCCGCTTTGACCAGACCGCCAGCTCGGCGGCGGCAGACGGTGTGGGGGCGCGAAGGTCAGCGGCAAGATC
>CAZYRH010000142.1:0-5931 GCA_964650395.1 uncultured Ignavibacteriales bacterium | reverse complement strand
TATCAAGATGCGAGATACAAACTAAGCCTGACCCGAGCAGGGTTGAGGGAAGCGACGAGATACACGCTGTGCGGTTTGTAGAAACTTGCGATGCTATCAATGCAGAGCATTTCGCGGCAGGTAAAAGTTGCCTGGCCCGATGCCGTAAGGATAAGGCTCACCGGTTTCCGGTTTCCATATAACTCTCATAGTCAGTGTATCTGAGGAAGAATATTTCTCGATATGCCCGTCTGCATAGCCGGCCTGCAGTTTGATCTCTGGTGTAACTGATCCGGCACTACCTTTGTGACGAGACCAATAAGCTGAGGAAAGCAGCGTCCCTTCTGTGATTGAAGCTCCTGCGAACCTCTCACAACTGCCGTAGCAATTTGGGCTTCGATGATGGTCATATCCAAAGTAATCACTCACAAGTAGTTTGCTCTGCCCTCGGCCAGCCGCGGAATTTCGCGGCCCTTTGAAAAGATAGTCCCTGTTTTCGAGATAACCTGTATAGTTCCAGTAAAAGCAATACGTCCCGCTCACCGGATCTTCCACGGGACCCGTTTCCGGGTTGTCCCACTCGTCGCCGGCATCCCAGGCGTCCCGAAGGTACTTGTATCTTCGAGGCGCTTTAGGACAATACATGATGTCGGCATCTTGAATATAGCTCCGCAGGTAAGCACTCATGGAACGATGCATGCGGGGACTGCGCGCACGATAACCCGTCAACATCATCGGTTCCTGCCAATTCCAGTAATTATAATCCCCTATGGTCGCAACCGATTCGGGATACTGCCCATCATTATCTGAGGCAAACATGCTTACTCCCATCACAATTTGCCGCTTGTTATTTGTGTCAACGATCATTCGTGCCTGGTACCGGACCTTCCCCAGCGCCGGCAGCAAAATACCTGTCAAAAACGAGACTATGGCAATCACTACCAATAGCTCAAGCAAACTGAACGCTCTGAGCGACTTTCGTTTCATACGATATCTTCCTGCTTGGGAGCCAACCGATTTTGGCCCAGTTTCCGCGCGCATCCTAACTGCAAATTCGTATACGTGAGTCTCTTCGTATTGTACTTATTATTTAATTGATTATCAATTAAAATCTTTTAAAGATACTACTGCCTACCTGGCAGCTGTACGCTCCTCGGACCACGCGGTTTCATTGAGGTAGAGATCACGGGCCTTGACTCGGAAACGGTGTTCACCCAGATCCCTTACCTCAACGCTATATGTGCGCGAGCTTTGCCATCCACTGCTAAAGTCACGCCTCGTGGTACACTCGAAGAAATACTCCACCAGTCCGCTTGCATCTGTTACCTGTGCCGCCTCCATCTCAATTAAATGAATTCTCGTCATCGGATCATAAACTTCTCGAGGCGCGCCATTTGGGGCCCATTGAGCTGGGTCAGGTGCGGGAGGAGTGGTATCCTCCTCTGGAGGCGTCCAGTCGCATGGTAGCATACTGGCCTGGCACGTGCCACCGTAGACTCCCATGTCGATGTGTCGATTTACACCATATATGTTGTCTGGGTCACGCGGCACGCTCATCAACTCATCACCCAGTGGGGAACACGGGTCACCTGCATCTATGCATAGACTCGTCATATCGTCCCATGTCCACGACTCGCTGTTTGTATTCCAACGCCAGCCTTCGCTCTTCAAGTGGTAATCGCCGTTAGCCGCATCGACAAACAGCGGATTAACGTATATGTTACCTTCGCCCCCGATTCTACTTTCAATACAGCTATATCGGCACTTGCACCCGAACAAATCCCCCTCCTTGTTGTGCCAAAAAATACAATTACTTATATCAGGATTTGAATCATCATAAGCCGCTATTCCGTAATAATTATCTACGATTGTGATATTGTGGATCTTAGGGCTGCCAGAGTTGATAGTTATTGCCCTACCGCTGTTTCTGATAATAAAGTTCTTTAGCACGCTGCCCCGTCCCTCACCTGTATGGAAGGTCACTGCGTCCCAGTCTACTAGTGGCGGAGCCTCGATCACAGCCGCACCTTCGGTGCCTGTAACTGTTATTGCCTTACCCTTAAAATTGATCTTACCGTACACGCCCGGCCGGACCAAAATGGTATATCCGTCTTTTGCTATATTAATGGCTTCCTGGATGGTGTCGAATGGGTGGGCTTCGGTTCCATCCTCTTGAAGGTAGCTGATTTCTTCTGGCTCACCGCTCCATGCATCGTAAGGGGCGTCATCATCGACATATAATAAGTACTGAAACTCATAGGTGCCCATATCTATGCGGCCTCTTATTATACGCCGGTTACCGTCAAGGTCTGTTTCGTTTGGTTCTGGTACATAGCCCGGATCACCTGAATCAATACATGGTGACGAGAGAGACAGTCGCAAGTTGTCATCTTCAGTGCCGGGGATATTGTCGGGGCCCAATATGTCCACGAACAGCGGGTTCTCATCGATGTTGCCTTCACCAGACCAACCGCCCTGGATGTTGCTGTAGAAGATATTCATTGTTGAGGGGGCGCTATTATCTATCCCGTTGCCACCGTCCCAAATGATGCAGTTGAATAACGTAACGGTGTTCCGCTCATAGCCAGATCTGGAATATAAGGCATCTCCCTCATCTGATGAATTCAAGGTGAATGTGCAGTTAGTCAGGATTGGTGCGCCCGAACGGTTGAATAACCCGCCGCCACGACACGCCCGGTTTCCGACGAATAGGCAGTTTTTCAGGGTCGGATTACTTATTTTGCTAATACGATTGTACATGCCGCCCCCTTCATCCGCGGCCGAGTTCTTGATGAATTTACAGTTGGTTAAAGTTATGTAGCTGTCATCTCTGTTGGATATGCCGCCGCCATCACGTGCCGAGTTTTCGATGAACGTGCAGTTGACCAGGCTCGGACCACTCATTCCGTTGTAAATCCCGCCGCCATCACCATCTCTTGCCAAATTCTCGATAAATGTGCAGTTGGTCAGATTTGGGTCGCTCAGATAATTAGATATCCCACCGCCGCCGTAAGTTCCGGCCACGTTCCTCGCGAATATGCAGTTGGTCAGACTAAGCTCGCCTCGATGGTTGTATATTCCACCGCCACTAAACAAGGCCGAGTTCCCCGTGAAAGTGCAGTTGGTAATCCGTATTTTACCGCGCTGATTGTTCAGCCCCCCACCATAACCATCACTTTTACCAAAGGAAGATTCGTAAGCATTGCCGCCGGTGATGGTGAATCCATCAAGGACTGCGACTGCATCTCTGACTCTGACTGCGTCTCCGACTCTCACGACGTGGTAACTGTTTTCCGCTCTGCTGGGTTCATCCCACAGATCCCCGGGATTGTTTACATCGACGTCATTGCCATATAGGTCACCGCTGAGGATGGTCTCATAAAGATCTATATCTCGCGCATTGGGGTCACGTTTGCCATACCCGGCATAGCCGCCTTTCATCGTCACGTTTTCGAGGACGAATTTGGCCGTCCGGTCTCCGGATGCTATTATGTGGTCGCCGGACCGCGATCGTATGCCCTGGCGGCGATCGGGCTTGTATATACCATTTGCCACCCGGATTTCGTCACCGGAATGTGCATCGGCAAGAGCATCCTGGAGACACAAGTATGCATTCTCCCACGATGAGCCATCATTGGCACCGACGGCGTCACCGTCAACGTAGATAACCTTTCCTGTGGCGGCAGTGTAGCTACCCAGTACCGCGAAAAATACTAAAATTACAAATCTTGTTATAACGTTTAATTTATTAGCCATAATGCACCTTCCTTTCTGCACTGCATTCTTTCGCAACAGGTGCAGTTCACCAACGATTGTTTATCAATTTCAAAGGCCATAACACGTTCGGAGAATTCTGTCGCAGTCTCCGGTAACTTCCTATCCTCGGCGGGGTGAATTCATTGCCGACATTATTAATATCTTGCAGGTAAGAAAATCTCAGTTCGCCCTGGTCACTGTTACTTAGTGAGAATGTGATTTTCTCGATAACATCGGTTTCCATATCGATGGTATAAACCAGCTCGGCTTGGTCGTGCGTCAACACAACTTCTGCTTTACGACTATCCTGTATAAGTTTGGTTTCAAACCACACCTGTTTCTCAGCCGCGTCTCGGCGCACCATATCGATTGTATGTAGCCCCATCCAAGGCCGTCCCAATCCCTTGAAGAAGCTGCCGCCTTCGTACCTTGCCACCGCTTTTCCGCTTCCGTCAAGCACACATGCCTCTGTCCCGCTGTCCAGAATCTTTAAGCCGTCCCCGAGCTTCAATTTAAGCCAAGGGCTGGATCGCTTGCTTGTTGCATACACAAACGGTATCCGTCCAGTTCCTGAGACTTCTTCTCCATTGACCTGGCCTGCAACCCTGAAATACGTCCAGCCTCGCTTGTGCATTGCATCTCGATTGTCAATGATTCTGGCACTCTCCGGCCAAGCGAATTGAAAAAATTCCTCTTCCAGGACATTGGTGTGGCGGTCTATCCTCCAGATTCTGTCGCCATAACCGCTAAAACGTTTTGAGATTACCAGCAGGGCCTTTCTTTTGCTGGAAACATACTCCATATCAGCCTGTTTACCTTCAACCCGAGAAATGAACCGGCTCAGATCCTCGTCGTCTGTGGGCAGTCTTCTTACAGACAGATCGGGACTGTACATGCGGAAATTGTTTATGTAGATAGTGTCTTTGTAATTGTAGTAGTTGGCATGCTGATTTTGCAGGCACTGACAGTAAGATTGTTTACCGGAGGCACCGGATTTAAGCAGACGTATCATTACAGGCTTACCGGCACCATCAGGGAAGAAATACCAGCATTGCTCCGTACCCTTGCTCGCTCCAGTTTGCCCTGGCGGATTGATGGAAGTTTGCGTCTTAGGTTCTTGTGGCCCTTTAGCGATCTTATCTGTTCCGGATGTGATTGCCACGGTGCCTCCGGCAATCACAACAGCAGTAGCTAACGAAACGACTGCTGTTTTGCTTGTTGCCATCGCTGCCAAGGAAGCCGCCGCACCAACTTTAAGGGTAGCTGCCGTTACAGATACGTTTGCAGCGGTCGCCTCCGTTGTAGCTGTGAGCTTTCCGAATAACACCAAAGCCGTTAGCAAGTACCCCTTGCTGAGCCCGTGACTGGATAGTTTTTTGCTTAATGCCTTCTTGGCTCGATAGAATAATGATTGGGCACCAAACTCTGTGCATCCCATTAACTTGGCAATCTCTGAATACGGCATCTCCTTGTAACAGCGCATGGTTAATATGGCCCTGTGGCGAGGTGCTAATTCCCGCATTGAACTAAAAACAATTTGTTTCAATTCTTGGTTAACCATATCGGCTAAGGCACTTTGGCTTTCCTCTGTCGCGGCCTCGCAACTGATCTCAGAGAGAGAAATTGTTTTATGCCGCCACTGCCGGCCATAGTGACTGCGAACCTTATTGAAAGCGATGCCGTACAACCAGGCCCAAAACCGATCGGCCTTTTTCAATTTGTCGAATACCTTAAACATTTCCAAAATGCTCTCCTGTACAATATCCTGTGTCAAATCTTCCTGTAACGTAAGACGGAGCACAAACTCACGCAGACGCACCCTTACCGCTTCAGCCAAGCGATTCAAACTTTCCTTGTCGCCGAGCTGTGCTTTCCTGACCAATTCCGCGTACTCTTTTTGATTAATCATTGACTCCTATTCGTAAGTTCAACAAATACGCAAAATCTGACGCAATTTCTTGAGTATTTTAACATTTTTTTTGTCGATCTTTGTGAAATTTCAGCCTAAATCTGCGTCGAAACATTTGCGGCCTCTGGCCGCTGTCAGGCATTTTCGTTGCCTGCCCTGAAATCGAAGGGCATTGGTTTAACTGTTCTTGATATTAATCTGCTTATGGCTGATTAAAGCACCGTGTTTCGGCGCGGGGCTTTTTTGTTTAATTTCCGTAGCTAATTCTGTATAATGAATATTATGAT
>CAZYRH010000141.1:0-5962 GCA_964650395.1 uncultured Ignavibacteriales bacterium | reverse complement strand
AAACGTGGAGCAGAGAGTTGATGGTCCGGTCGTTCAATGTACTGGACATGTGCCTCATCGGCAACCGACTGTACGCTGTCGGCAGCGACGGCGGGATTATATACAAGAAGGTGAAATAGACACTGTTCTGTCGGCTCTGAAACAATTGCGCGCATTATTCTGACGCGACTACCTGCGGCTTAATAGGTTGGAGTTGAGATAAGAACAACATGTCAGAAATGATTGCCCCAAGCTCGCTGTAGTATTCGCATAAACCGAACCATGAGACCCAGTCCGCTGAATGGATGGGACGTGCTTGTAACTATTGACCGGACAATGAAACTTGACTTTTCGTTGATTTGCATTACTTAGGCATGGCTATGATTTCGCTTATACTTGGGCTGGGAAATATCGGCGAGCGCTACCAGGGTACCCGCCACAATGTCGGATTTGAAGTTGTTGAGAAGGTCCGACAGGCGCTTAGCGCCTCGTATCAGCCAGCGAGGGAAACGTACGATTGGGCAGTGAAGGAGAACATTGAAAGACGGGTTATACTGGCCTGGCCGAAAACATACATGAACCTCTGTGGGATTGCCGCCTTGAATCTTTTACAAGAGAACAACCTGATGCCGAGTCAAATGCTGGTGGTGGTTGACGATTTTAACTTACCGCTTGGAAGAATAAGAATCCGGCCAGACGGCTCCGATGGCGGGCACAAGGGGCTGGGTTCGCTGGTTGAAGTGTTACAAACCGAAGATTTTCCCCGTCTGCGCTTAGGGATCGGTCCGGCACCCGATAATATAGATAAAGAGGATTTTGTCCTCAGCAGATTTGAAAATGGGGAAATCGGGCCGGTAGAGAAAATGGTTGACACCGCTGCAGAAGCGGTATTATATATTAATAATAATTGCCTCGAGGAGGCGATGTCTAAATATAACACTGACCCTGCTCGACCGGATGTTATATAATCCGCGGTCGGGCCGTTTGAGAGTTAAACCAACGTCCGAAGGGAGAATACCGGATGCGCGTCTACGAGACCACGTTCATAATTAATCCACAGACTGATGATACCTCGATTGATCGGGACGTTCAATCAGTTTCAGAGCTAATCACCAAAAACGGCGGTAAGATTCTGCATGAAGACCGGATGGGCACCCGCCGCCTGGCTTATCAGATCAAGGGCTTGGGGCAGGGGTATTACACCAGCTTAATCTATGAGGCTCCTACCCAGGTTTTACCACTGTTAGACCGGCATTTCAAGCTGGGCGAGGCCTACCTGCGGCATCTGACGATTCTATGCGAGCGGGACCTCAAAGCGCTCTTAGGACCGGAGGAAGTTGTTACTGCCGACAAGGATAAACAGGAAAAGGCTGTTGCCGAGGCTACACCAGAAGAGTCAAGCACAGAGGCAGTTCCCGAGCCGACAACAGAAGAGGCTCCCCCACCTGAAAAACAACAGGCCGAACCGGCTGAGGCTGTCGAGGAAATTAAAAGCGAGGCCAGTCTTGAACGAAAAGGGCAAGACGATCTCGAAGAAGAGGATGAGTTGTAACAGGCCGCCTGGCAGCTGGCGTCGATGGTGTTGCCAGTGGACAAGCAAGAAAGTATAAAGAGATCAACCGCCCAAGCAATGAAATAAGGAAGCAAAAAAACGTAGATAAAGGACATAATAATGGCTGAAATGAGAAGAAGGAAGTATTGTTACTTCTGTGAAAACAAGATCGACTATATAGACTATAGGAACGAGAGACTTTTGCGGCGCTTTGTAAACGAGCGCGGGAAATTAATCCCGAGACGGATCACTGGTAACTGCGCCACGCATCAGCGAAAAACGACCAGAGCCATAAAACGCGCTCGTATCTTGGCGATAATGGCCTTTGAAAGTGAATCATATCGTTGATAAGAAAATCACAGAGTTTGCAGCCAGCGGCAGACGAGAGGAGAGTAAACCTCTCAGCGTATATCTTATTGTCGCAGCCATGCTGGTGTATTCACTTCTGCTGTACGGCAAATGGGAAGAACAATTGGGCACGGCGGCGGGACTCCTGGTAGCCGTCTCAACGTATTTCTTCGCCATGTATATTTACTACAGTATTGCTCGGCTGGCATATCAAAGGTACACCCATTCACTGTGGGGAGGGGTTATAGCTGCTGTAGTAGTGGCGTATCTTCTTTCAGGCGCTTCCGACATCTGGATAGTGCTGATCGGTTGGAGTATGTTGTTGTTGGCTGGAGTCTTGAGCGGTCGACTGATTCGTACCGGCTACAACCAGGGGCGGGTTTATGTTATCGGCGCAGCAACAGTAGCTGTTTTCTTTACTTTACAGTCGTTGCCGATATGGAGTGAATTCATGAAAACTGCTCCACAATTGGGAGAAGCTTTGGTAGAGAAGTCGGAGCAGTTCCTTCTCGGGCTTGGCTACAGTTCAGAAATGATTCAAAAGAACCTTAACCAGAGCAGGCAAGCGTTTGATATAATGGTTCGGCTCTTCCCCGCCGCCACAATTCTGGCTACGCTTTTGCAGTTCAGTATTGGCTATCTTAGTTTCACTTTTTGGGTGAGCCGCAGCAATCGATCAGCCGACAGGATTACGCCATTTGATTCCTGGAAGGTTCCGTTTGGCTTGGCCCCACTTCTGATAATTTTGATCCTGATACGGATTCTCGGGGGGGAATTGCTGAGGATGATTGCCGATAATGCCCTTGCTGTCCTGGCGGTGTACTATTGTGTTGCGGGTTTGGCTCTGGTAGAGTATTATCTAAGAAAGTGGTGCCTTTCGAGGCTTACGAAAACAGTCTTTTACCTATTGCTGTTCTTAACTCAGCTGGCTGGTTTTTTCGTGACGGCGCTGGTAGGTTTTGTTGACAGCTTTGCCGACTGGCGTAAAGTTCATGCCCGAGAGGTGACTTGACAGTACAAAACAGTTACGTATGTTATAGAAGGTCTTTACTATGAAAGTCATATTGCGCGAAGATATTCCAGCTCTCGGAGAAGCGGGAGATATGATCGAGGTAAAATCCGGCTATGGCCGCAACTACCTTTTCCCCCGTAACCTGGCAATTCCTGCCACCAAAGCCAATGTGAGGGCTATTGATGAGGTGAAAAAGCAAAAACAACTGCAGGAGAGAAAGCAGCTCCGCGAAGCGGAAACCATCAAAGATAAGATCGAGAAACTCTCTCTTTCAGTTGAGGTTTTGGTGGGCGAGGAAGACAAACTCTACGGTTCAGTGACAAATGCCGACATTGCCGAGCTGTTGCACAACGAAGGAATAATCATTGACAAACGCGCCATAGAGCTGGAAGTACCTGTCAAAGTTCTCGGTGTCTATACTGTTCCCATCAAGGTTGATAAAAATGTCACAGCTCAGTTGAGGTTGTGGGTAATAAAGAAGTCCTGACTTGTTATGAAGATGCTCGAAGCAAAAGTTGAAGGTCTGGCGCTTGACATGACGACCAACTCACCGGTTGTGATCTTAGCGCCGACAGGGTTGAACAAAGTCCTTCCCATCTGGATCGGTCATGCTGAGGCCTGGGGCATTGCGATGGAGCTCTCAGGGGTTAAAGCGAAACGACCCATGACGTATGACCTTCTCAAAGCTGTGATTGTTACTCTTGAGGCCAGAGTTGAGCGGGTAGAAGTAACTGAGTTACGCGAGCAGACGTTTTACGCACGTCTCCTCCTCTCCATCAACGGGAAACAATACGAAGTAGATGCCCGCCCCTCGGATTCCATCGCTTTGGCACTGAAAACAGGAGCCAAGATATACGTAAATGAAGAGCTGTTCAATATCAAAGGCGATGAATCGTCCGAGACCCCTCCCTTATCGACTGACCCGGAGTCGCTGAGAGAAAGACTGAGAAAAATTAATCCAGAAGATTTCGGCAAATACTCGCTGTAAATGCCTTCTTTCAAACTAAGAATAATAGTTGGCCTCCTGGTTGTTGTAGCTGCCAACCTATCTATCGCTGGCAACCTCACCGACCCACCAGAAGTAACTTCACTCCTCGTTAAGGGCAAGAGCTTGCTTCGCAAAGGAGACTGGTTTGAAGCTTCGCAGGTATTTGAAGAACTGGCGGGACGTTACCCGAATTATAGGAATATCGATAAGTTTGTATTTTATCGTGCGAAAGCAAAATACTATTCGGGGAACATCAGTGAGGCCATCGCTGGATTTAATTACTTCCTCTCTCGTTTTACTGATTCGAAAGAACTCCCCTACGTCCACTTTTTCCTTGGGAATGCCTACTATCGCCAGGGGGATGTTGATAAGGCGGTAAAATACTACCTGGAATCCTTCCGACTGACTGACGATAAACGACTTAGCGACCTCGTGACAGCATCGTTGCAGGCTGCGTTTAAAAATGCTTCCTCCATAAGCCTCGGCAAGGCTGATTTTGAAGTATTCCCATTGCACAAAAGGTGCTCCCTTGTCAACCTGTTGGCGGAGGTTCTTGTTCAAAAGGATAGATTGACTCAGGCTGACCGGATTCGCTCCTATTGCAGTGAAAGCAGTGACTTAACAGGGAGTCACGTTTACGGTGCTGAGCGCGGCAACGACCAGCTTGAAATTGCCATGGTTCTTCCTTTTTCGGGTGAGTTGCATTCTTTTGGCGAAGATATATATGATGGCGCTGTTGTGGCTGCAGAAATATACCGCAGTGAAGCGGCAGGAAATATCAGGTTGACCCCCTTCGATACTAAAGGAGATCCTATTAATGCAGCGCGTATCATCCGTGACCTGTCGCACTCGTCTCCACTAGCTGCTATCGGTCCTCTGGCAAGTGAGGAAGCAGCAGTGGCCTCGGCGACCCTGGGATGTAGCTCATTACCCATGATAGTACCGGCGGCCACGAGGGCCGGTTTGACTATGCTCTCCAACACGTCGTTCCAGCTATCGCCAAATATCGATCTGGAGGGTATAAAAATAGCCGAGTATGCCGTCAGTAACTTGCACGCCGACTCAGCAGTTGTCATAACGTCCACTAGCGTCGAGCCTTTGCAAATGGCTAGAGCCTTCGTTGATAGATTCAGGCAGCTTGGTGGAATTGTGGTCGCTATTGAATATTATAGCACTCGCGATAAGGACTTTGGGCCATGTATCAGAGATGTAAAGACTATCCTCCTGGACCAACTTCCCGACTCCGTCTTTTACGTCAATGAAGAAGGGGACACACTTGATCCCGATGGTATCCCAGCCTATGTTGACTGTCTTTTCCTCCCCGGCAACCCTCAACAGATAAGATTGTTGTTGCCCCAGATAAACTTCTACAACCTGAACGGATATTATCTTGGTTCAGATAGCTGGGGGGATGAGGCAATCCTCAAGCTTGGCGACAACATCACCAAAGGAGCGATCTTTTCCTCGCCGTTTCTCATGGATGAAACCAGCCAAGAATACCTCCTCTTTGCCGCGGCTTATGACGCTCGATTTGGTCATCAGCCGAACCGACTGTCCAGGCTTGGCTACGATGCCGTCAGGCTGACGACACGGGCTATCAACTCCGGCGCCACATCAAGAGAGAAGCTCACCGAAGAGCTGAAAAGAGTACGAGACTACAACGGCTCCTCCGGGAAAATCACATTCGGCATCCAACGGGATAACATTGAGATGCCGCTGTTTCGTATTATGTCCGAGAAAGCAGTTCCTCTTTTGCCGCCCATAGATTCCACCAGCCATGATGGAGAGTGATAAGCCCTACCCGGCTGGGTTTTTCATTTCCGTTAAATTGCTTATATTGTGTTATGAAATCACACATGAACATAGAGGCTGTGTCATAAACATGAATGTTAACCATATAAGCTCCATAAACTGTCTTTGCGAGGAGCGCAGCGACGTGGCAATCTCTTGTTACGGAAGCAATTGCACCACTGAGATCGCCACGCTCCCTTCGGCCGCTCGCGACGACGCTGTATTGCGACACACCCTCATAGTTAGGAGAACCCTCTAAATGGAAGACAAGAAAATTGCCCTCAAGATGGTA
>CAZYRH010000140.1:4707-6086 GCA_964650395.1 uncultured Ignavibacteriales bacterium | reverse complement strand
ATGTCGCCGCAGATATATGAAGGTTCTATAACAAAGCTAAACAGCTTTTCGTCGACGCTTCCGACAGCATCTTCAACCCGCGCTGTGAAACTGATTGTCCCCGCATCAACCGGCGTTCCGGAAAGTAGACCATCTGTGGCAAGGTTTAGCCCGGTACCCTGAAGGTCGCCGTTCTTGTCGCTCCAGGTCTTCGTGCCCGTCCCGCCGCTGGCTTCAAGTTGCTGCGAATATGGCTCGCCCTCTGTACCGGATGGTAGTGAATCGGTAACAATGGCCACTGCGGGATTGATCGTGAACGCGAAAGGCTTTTCCTCGTCATCTCCGCCCTCATCGCTCACATGCGCCGTGAAGTTTATTGTCCCCGCTGAGTTTGGCACACCTGATACCAACCCAGTCGTGGAAAGACTCAAGCTTGTCCCGGCTAGATCGCCGTCTTTATCTATCCAAGTCTTTGTTCCAGTGCCACCGGTTGCCTGCAACTGCTGACTGTAAGGCTGTCCGACTGTCCAATCCGGAAGGGAGCCAGTGACAATCTCCAGCTCGGCATTTATGAAGAAGCTGAGAACTTTTTCGTCAGATTGCAAAGCCTCATCTGTCACCTGTGCGGTGAACGAGATTTGACCGGTAGAACTTGGAGTTCCAGATAACAAACCGGTTCCCGACAGTGTCAGGCCAGTCCCTATCAGATCATAGTTCTTGTCCGACCAGGTTTTTGTCCCGCTGCCGCCGGTTGCCTGCAACTGCTGACTGTAAGACTGGCCAACTGTCCAATCCGGAAGGGAGTCGGTGACAATCTCCAGCGCGGCATTTATAAAGAAGCTGAAAACTTTTTCGTCAGATTGCAAAGTCTCATCCGTTACCTGCGCAGTGAACGAGATTAGACCAGCAGAAATCGGCGTTCCGGACAACAAACCAGTAGCGGAAAGCGTAAGACCAGTTCCTATCAGATCACCGTTCTTATCCGACCATGTTTTTGTTCCGGTGCCGCCAATGGCCAGCAATTGCTGACTGTAGGACTGCCCCACTGTCCAGTCGGGAAGGGAATCAGTAACAATCTCCACCGCGGGATTTATAAAGAAACTAAGAAGCTTCTCGTCAGATTGCAAAGCCTCGTCCGTCACCTGTGCGGTGAACGAGACTAGACCAGCAGAAACTGGCGTTCCGGATAACAAACCAGTAGCGGAAAGCGCAAGACCAGTTCCTATCAGATCACCATTCTTATCCGACCAGGTTTTTATTCCGGTGCCGCCAGTTGCCAGCAATTGCTGACTGTAAGGCTGGTCGGCTGTCCAATCCGGAAGGGACTCTGTAACAATCTCCACCGCGGTGTTTATGAAGAAACTGAAAACTTTTTCGTCAGATTGCAAAGTCTCGTCCGT
>CAZYRH010000140.1:0-4607 GCA_964650395.1 uncultured Ignavibacteriales bacterium | reverse complement strand
CGGTGTTTATGAAGAAACTGAAAACTTTTTCGTCAGATTGCAAAGTCTCGTCCGTCACCTGCGCGGTAAACGAGATTTGACCAGTGGAGATTGGAGTGCCTGATAATAATCCGGTTGCTGAAAGCGTAAGGCCAGTTCCTATTAGATCACTGTTCTTATCCGACCAGGTTTTTGTTCCGGTGCCGCCAGTTGCCTGTAGCTGTTGACTATAGGGTTGGCCAACTGTCCAATCCGGAAGGGATTCCGTAACAATCTCCACCGAGGAGTTTATGAAGAAACTGAAAAGCTTTTCGTCATATTGCAAAGTCTCGTCCGTTACCTGCGCAGTGAACGAGATTTGACCAGTGGAGACTGGTGTTCCGGACAACAAACCCGTGGCGGAAAGCGTAAGACCTGTCCCAATCAGGTCACCATACTTGTCGATCCAAGTCAGTGCCCCAATACCGCCAGTTGCCTCAAGTTGCTGAGAATAAGGGCTATTGACTGTCCAGTCGGGAAGAGACTCGGTAACTATATCCAAGGCGTAAAGATCACATTCATATATCGTGACTGTGACATCATCGACCGCCGCTTCAACAACCGAACCCCCACCCAGATCGGAGGCCTCAAAGCGCAGTCGCATCTCGGAGGTAGATGTGACAAAGTCGCTCACCCAGAAGGTGCGCTCGTACCAGCCCCCGGAGGCCTGCTCGATTGGCCCTACCGTTTCAACAAGGCTCCAACTGGCACCATTATTGTTTGATATGTACACCTCAAATACATCGCTATGGGGGGAGTCGCCATAATCATTAGAGTACCAGCGGGCGTAGTGGATCTGTGCTTCACCGGTTGAGAGATCGAAGATAGGAGAGGTTAGGATTGTGGTTCCGCCGTCAACATCGGAATTGCCATAGGCGTTGTCGGTGAGATAGCATTTCCCTGAGCCGTCAAAATCAGTCGGCGGGTCACCGCGATCGCCGCCACCGACAGGAACCCCACGATCCCACTGGCCGTCTGAGGCATCACCTGAGACCGTCCACCCTTTATCCGTCTCAAAGTCGTCTTCGAAAACTACAGTCACTTCAGTGGCTGGAATAGCCACGTTCGGAGAACTGGGATCAGGATCGTATATTCTCCCATCGGTGACCTCCTCAGCGCTGACGTAAAATTCCAGTAGGTCATCGCAGGAAAGCTCCGGCAAGGTAGTTTCATAGTGATTGGGTAAGGTTTCAGTCATCGGCACGGTTTCGACAGATCCGCCATTAATTGCATAATGAAGTTGCCCGCTGCCGGGTACAGGTGTACCGCCCCAGACGCCACTTACAATGACTTCAAATGAAGTGGTTTGTCCGGGAGTAACGGTTGTGGGAATTCCATTGGGATACTCGAAGGCGATTTTCTGCTTTGCAGTGTAATTGATGTAACACGCAGCATAACCGATACTCGAGCAGCCATACGGGATGCGCATGTAACCACCATCTTCTCCCCAGCCTTGGCCCCATGAATTGCGCATAATCCAGACACCGTTTGTCCCTTGGTTATCGTCCCAGCCGACCAGAACGACGGCGTGATTGATTGTGCTACTTCCACAGCCATCAAATATGCCGCCGGTATACGCTTGCATGGCCGAATTGGCATAAACGGCCACAGATATAGGCCCGTAATCCAAAATTGCCTGCTTCATGGATGCGACACTTGGAATGCTATATTCATCACCAATATATGCCCAGGATTCTATGCGATACGGATGCGGATAGGGACAGTTGCATGGAGCATCCCAAGCCACATACGGAAAATCAGTTTCCAAAACCGCGCCGGTACTATCGCAATCATCTGTCTTCCATTGATGATAGTTATGGGCAAACCAGCCGCCGCCACAATCCCATCCGTCACGATTACAGCTTACCAGCCATTGTTCTGAAAGATCTACTGTTTCGCCATCTTTGATTTTGATATTGCATTCAAGAGGTCCGACAGTTCCGAAAGCCCAACAGCTTCCGCAGCCATCTTGGTCCTTCACTGGTGTGCAACCAGCTGAATCGCGCCAGTCAAAGGTCTCCGGAAGGTCTCCTTTTGGCGTACAGGGATCAAAATGCGCCATAGCTTGCCAATTGGCCGGCTCTTTCAAACCACACAATTTTTCAAGCGAATATTTGGTTGCTGGGTTTTCACCAACAGTAAACATCCACCCTTCTTGTCTGCCCTGTTCTTGCAGAGCGACAATATCCTCGCTTGTCAATTGCCCATAGACTGGAATTGTTGTCACGAGGACGGCAGCCAGGGTTACCAAAAGAGCAAACCCAAACAGACGTTGTTTCCTGTTAAATTTTAACTGATGTAGCATAGGTAGGTCCTTTCATCGAAGTTCGATATTAATTAAATATAATTCAATAATCTCATTTGTCCATCAAAAAAAAACGTCCATCCCGTTGTCTCTGCTATCATCGCATGTGGGTTTGTAGACTATTCGTAATCTCCTCTTAGGAAACGGCAGAAAAGGTACGGAGTCCCGTATAGAAGAAGCCGGATATATTTTTTAAAAAAAAGGGACCAATCAAAAGCAAACCCATAAGTGCTATCAACATTGTCCTGTTCCAGGCATAAAGAGGCGTCTCCGAAGTTAAACATGTCAGCCGCTGTGTACATCAGACCGGACAGACTAACCCCTTCGCCCGTATCCACAATCTAAGTTTTTTCGTCTTTTGACACTTACACCAGTCTCAGTATTCGCACGGTGGGGGCCCACCTCTAAATAGATAGTCGACCAAGTAGGTCAGATCACCGATATTGGTGCCATCCTCACAATTCACGTCGCCTGCCTCAAGCACGGGCAAGGGTAGTGGACCGCCGTTGAAGAGGTAATCGACCAGGTAGGTTACATCGGAGATATTGATGCCGGTGATTCCGTCTACATCACCGCGAGCCAGGTAGACGGAAATAGCACCCGGGGTGACCCTCGGCTGGTAAGTTGCGAACAGACTGCTGAACGTGGGAGAATAACCGCCATATCCGCCCAAATCAACAACTGTCGTATCACCATAGGTCGCTGAGCCGGCAAGTGTAAAGTACAGCTTCACGATGTCGCCTTCTCCCGGCGAAAGGTCAGGCGCCGCCCCGGAAAACGAGCTCACGAACCTGATCGTATACTGTTTGCCAGACGGATTGAAGTGAATATATGATTGATTCTCAAAGTACTCCGTTCGGCAACCGGCAGTCGAAAATGAATCCAGGGTGACGTCCAGATCGCCGGAATACTCAACCGGAATCTCGATGATGCGGATGGGGACGGAGTTGCGAGCATACACCGGTATTTCAACAGTGGCATTGCGCATTCCGGCGGCTTTGGTAGGGATGAGAGAATCGGCCAGTGCTTTAATATAGTTTGGTTTCTCCCTTGAGCGGATTTCGCCCTCAGCGTCAACTTCCACTTTCACAGTGTACCAGCCTGGGATTTCATAGGTGTGCACCGGTGACTGGACAAAAGCCGAATCACCGTCGCCAAAATCCCATGCCCAGGTGTCTACCTCCAGCCCCGACGTGGCCGTAAAGCTGACATCAAACGGGACCCAGCCGAGAGTTGTATCAGTTGTGAAGTTCACCCCACCGGCATAATTTACGTAGCAGGCAGCATATCCGATACTCGAGCAACCATACGGGATGCGCATGTAACCGCCTTCACCCCAGCCAGAGCCCCATGAATTGCGCATAATCCAGACGCCGCTTGGCCCCTGGTTATCATCCCAGCCGACCAGAACGACAGCGTGATTGATCGTACCTTCTCCACAGCCATTAAAAATTCCGCCGTTATAAGCATGGAAGGCACCATTCACGTAAACGGCCACCGATACCGGACCGTACTCCATAATTGCCTGCTTTATGAGTGAGGCACCTGGAACGCTGCTGCCTGTTCCAATAAAGGCCCAGGATTCAATGTGATAGGGGTGTGGATATGGACAACCGCATGGAGCGTCCCAGGCCACATACGGAAAATCGGCTTCCAGTACCGCTCCGGTACTACCGCAGGGATCAGTTCTCCATTGATGGTAGTCATGGGCAAACCAGCCGCCGCCACAACCCCATCCGCTGCGATTACAGCTCACCAGCCATTGTTCCGAGAGATCCTCCGTCACGCCGTCCAGGATTGTGATATTACACTCAAGAGGCCCCACTGTTCCAAATGCCCAGCAGCTTCCACAACCGCCCTGATTCTTCACCGGCGGAAGGTCTACCTCATCCCGCCAGTCAAAAGCAACCGGAATGTCTCCTTTCAGAGTCATGGGGTCAAAGCGCGCCGTGACCTGCCAATTCTCCGGCTCTTTCAAGCCGCACAATTCTTCGAGCGAATATTTGGTAGCCGGATTTTCACCGACAGTGAACGTCCACCCTTCTTGTCTGCCCTGTTCTTGCAGAGCGACAATATCCTCGCTTGTCAATTGCCCATAGACTGGAATTGTTGTCACGAGGACGGCAGCCAGGGTTACCAAAAGAGCAAACCCAAACAGACGTTGTTTCCTGTTAAATTTTAACTGATGTAGCATAGGTAGGTCCTTTCATCGAAGTTCGATATTAATTAAATATAATTCAATAATCTCATTTGTCCATCAAAAAAACGTCCATCCTGAGAACAG
>CAZYRH010000139.1:0-6087 GCA_964650395.1 uncultured Ignavibacteriales bacterium | reverse complement strand
CGAGAAAACAAGCATACGCAGCAAAAAAACAATCGTTTTTCAACAGCCTGCTAGAAGACCGAGACAATAGACTTCTAACCCCAATTATTTAGAAAACCAACGGAGCCCGTCATCGGACGCTATAAACGAACAGGTCGTAGTTCCCTGCAGGATGACACCATGTGGATATAGGAACCATCGGCGTTCATGTGGAAAATAGCATCGCATGGTTTTTACTCCCAAAGATGGTTACCGGCTTCGATGAAGATTTCTCCGGCGATGTGACCGCACCAGGTACGGTTTTGTTACCAGTATCTCTTTCAACAGAAATTGTTGTTTCGTTTTCCCGTCAACCGAAACTTTATTACGGCTTGAAGTCAAGAACATTAATGGAGGTTGTAAGTCATGAGAATCATCTGGTTTGTTGTACTTTCCATGCTGGGAGGAACTTCTCTTTTCGCTGAAGGCAGAGAGGACATCCTTGGAAAAATCCTCAACGAGGTGGCGTTCACCAGAGAGGACTTAGGCTACCAACCGGCAGGCTACTGGAATCGATTTCCACTTGATATTCCCCACAAACTCACGTCCTTTGACGCCCTTTTTGCCGAACCGCTCAAGCTCTATGATTATGCGACGGTAATGACGAACACTGTGGAGCTGTATCTCGATCCGGCCTATGCTGACAGTGCCCATGACGGCCTGTACAAGCTAGTGTACAACCTGGGTGTCGATAAAAAGCGTGGCGGCTTCCGAGCGTACTCAGCCAATCTTCTCCCGGCGCCAGATGGTGATGAACCGCTGGCAACCGCAATAGAACGATTGTTTGCCCTAGCAGAGCGGCAGACTGAGTTTTACACCTTCGGTTCCCGCTCTGACTGGCCGGATGTCAAAAAAGAAATAAGAGAGAAAACCAAAGAACTACCGGATTCGGTCAAGACGATTCTTGCGGAACTGATCGTCAACCTAACCGACGCTATCAAGTGGCGCAACCTGGCCTTCCGCAACTGCAATCGGGAGGACATGGAGAAAGCGTTTAACATTCGCGATCTGGCCAATACCCAGTCGGATGGAACAGTCTACTACCCCGAACTGGACGACATTGCTGAGACTATCGACTGGGCTTGCCTACATTACGCCGCTTTGAAGGTGTCCGCCTCAGCTGAAAAAGCTGAAGGAGCCTTAGGCTCTTTTATTAATGAAATACCTAAGAACTTCCAGATGGAGTTTCAAACGCCCTTTGGCAAGATTGCGGTTTTCTCACCGGTTTACAAGAGCGAACTGATTCCGCCACCAAAGATGTTCGGGATTCTTAGAGCGTCAATCCCACAATGGATGGAATATGACGCCAGCAACTCGCTGCTTTTGATTGACTTTGGCCGGAACACAATCTATCAGGGCACACCGGGTGCGACGACCTCTCTCTCCAACCCGGTTTCCGTCCTCATTGACCTAGGTGGAGATGACTACTACGGTTATGAGCGCAACCTTTACCCTCCGTCAGCGGGAGTAGGGCTTTTTGGAATCGGGCTGGTCATAGACAGCAAAGGCGACGACCATTACAATGGCTCCACCTATGCCCAGGGCGTTGGCCTGTTTGGCGTGGGCGTCCTGCTGGATAGAGAAGGCAACGATCATTATAATGCCGATTTGTCAGCACAGGGGTGTGGGTATTTTGGCATTGGCCTTTGCCTTGATGGCACCGGGAATGATGAGTACTATCTTTATGGTAACGGTCAGGGGATGGGGGGTATCGGCGGAGGCATTGGCGTATGTGCGTCATTTGAAGGTAACGATAACTATACAGCCGAACCTCTTGCGGAAGTATACAACCGCGGCGACTACCACAGCGAACACAAGATCAACGGCAACGAAGCTCAGGGAGCCGGATTTGGACGGCGCGGCGACGGCTCCGATGGCCATTCCTGGGCCGGCGGATTGGGGGCAATCATAGATATTCGCGGCAATGACCATTACTATTCCGGCAACTGGACCTTGGGAATCGGCTACTGGTTCGGCACCGGCATCGCGGTCGACCGGAACGGCGATGATTTCTATGAGTCATGCTACTTCACACAGGGATCAGGCGCGCATTATTGCAACGGCATCTTGATCGATGAATCCGGTAACGACCGCCATGAACTGTATGAAACCGCCGGAGCAGGTCTTGGGTTTGGCTGGGATTTCACCAATGCTTTTCTCATCAACAAGGGCGGCAATGACACCTATCGAGCCAAGATTATCTCGATGGGGCTGGCGCAGATTCGCTCTAACGCTTTTCTAATCGATATAGGCGGTGACGATAAGTACTATCTTGGCGAAGGAACCCCCGGCCTTGGCGAAGCCACCTACCGCAAAGGGTATGACAAACCAGGGCGTTTGACGAGCTACTACAGCTACGCCAAATCGTTCGGCGGATTTATCGACATCAGCGGCAATGACGAGTACTTCTCGTTTAAGGACAACCAGAGGTCCAAGCATCCGCGAGCGAAAAACGATTCCATGTGGTTTAAGCCTGCCAAGACGGATTCACTTTTCGGTTTCGACAACTACGGCGTAGGGATAGATATCAAAGAAGGCACCATCCCGGAGTTTCTTAAGTGGGAGCAATGAGGCCGCTGTAGCAGAAGACAACGCATGTGAACGATATATTTTTTAGATTTGTGTCGATGCAAATATGAGACAGGGATAAGAACACAATCACACACTTGCTGTTTCTCTTTGATTCTGCTCCGGGTAACTCTTAGCGCCAGGTATAAGCCAACGAATAAATAGTACTACCTCACATACCGCGACGGGTCGGTGATGGCAGCGTTGAGGGCCGAGGCGGCGGCTGTCGCAGCAGAGCAGAGATAGACCTCACCGTTGACAGACCCGTCAAATTCCCTAAGGCGACAATTTGCAGTTACCAGGCACCGCTCATCAGGAGCCAACAGTCCCTGACCTTCCTCAAGAGGCACTCGGCACCCGGGATTTATCATGACTGCACCGGCCTCAACTAACACTCGTATCAACCCCTTTTTGAGTGCCTCAAGATAGACAGACCTGGATGCCGGAACAACCAGCATACGACAATCCGGGTGGATCTGTTTTCCCTTAAGTATCTCTGCCACTAAACGCATTTCCTCGAAACCTCCACCGATACAGGGCCCTACAATCACCTCTTGCACGGGGATTCCTTCGACTTCACCCACAGCTTTGACGTTGGCAAACCGGTGGGGACCGGCAATCTGAGGCACCAGCCGATCGATACTTATCTGGAACATCTCTTCATACTCAGCATCCTTATCGGGGATAACCGCCGAGTAGTTGGAGACGGTTCGACCGGTTAGGTAGCGACGAGTGGCGGATTCATAAAGACAAATGGCCGCTTTGGCTCCCATCTCCACTGACAGATGCGATAGGGTAGCCCGTTCACCAATGCTCATCTGTGACACTGCTGAACCATAGTACTCGACTGCTTTATACTCAGCCCCCGTTGCGCCCAACCGTTTAACAATAGAGAGCACGAAATCGCAAGCACGTACTCCCGGCGGTCGGCGCCCGGTAATATCTATGCGGAGCACCCTGGGCACTTTTATCCACATTTTCCCGGTGGCCCATACAGCGGCCATCTCACGGATATCAACTCCAGTCCCAAAGGCACCCAGTGCACCATAAACCGTTGTATGCTTGTCGGTGCCAAGGCCAAGCTGCCCCGGAAGAATGCCGCCAGTCTCAAGAACTAACTGATGGCAAGCTCCCTGGTAAATATCGTAAAAGCTCTTTATCCCCTGTCGTCTGACAAACTCACGGACGCTCTTGTGAACCGCTCCTAGACTACCGAAGCTGTCGTTGCCGCAGCAAGAAAGGGAGACCACTATTCTGTTTGGGTTCCACACATATTCGACCCCTATCTCTTCAAACAGCCTGATAATCTCGCTGGTGTCATTATGGGACATGACCACATCCGGCTCCACTACCACCAACTCTCCGGCTTCCACTTTCTCTTTGCCGGCAGCTCTCGCCAGGATCTTCTGGGACACAGTCTGCTTACCATACAGGGAGGTCGCTCTACCGGATGTTTTCAGACCGGGGAAGTTGAGCTCGAGTTGCTCCAGCTTAAGAAAAGCAGGCTTTTCACGGATACCGTACCGCCGCCGCCAGTTGTAAAAGGCAGCCTTAGATATACCAAGCTCCAGCCCGCATCTGTCGTCGTCACCGTAACGTTCCCACAGATTGCAAATTTCGTTTTCTGAGAACTTGGGAAGAGAGTGCCGAGGCACATTCTTTTTCCGTCGCCAGTAAGCAACAAGGTAAGCCGGTACGCCTCCCAGCCGTTCGCCGATTCTCTCATCGGTTCGGTACAACTTCTGAAGCTGGATTAGCTCGGCCTTGGTTGGGATTTTCCTGCGAGGGCTCATAGCTTGGCGAATCCATTTTTCAGCGCTTCATAAACCGGTTCCAGCGGCACTGAGATCACCTTTGTCTTTCCGATTACCGGCATAAAATTGGTGTCGCCTTGCCACCGCGGCACTATGTGCAAATGAAGGTGTTCGGGAACGCCAGCGCCTGAGCTTTCGCCTAAGTTCATACCGATATTAAGCGAATGTGGCCTAATGAACTCCTTGATCACAGCTACGGTTTTGCGCGTCAGCTCAAAAAACTCAATCGCTTCTTCAACAGTCAGTTCTTCAAGATGGGCAATGTGGCGATTCGGAACGATCATACAATGGCCGGTATTGTATGGAAACTTGTTCAGGATGACGAAGTTCCTGCTTCCCCGATATACAATCAGGTTTTCAATAGAGTCCTCCATCTTGAAGCGGTTGCAAAATACACACCCCTTTTCCTTTTCACTCAACACAAAGCCAGCTCGCCAAGGAGCCCAGATTATCTTATCATCCATTATACTCGTAAGATAAGAAACTTGAAGCGATTAGCCAATAACAATGATACCTTTTATGCTCGCATAGTAACGTACTATGCGACAATATCTTAGCCTATCATTTTTTAAAGTGCAACTCTGCCGCCATTGTTACATCATCTTCACCCACAGGTGTTGACTTTCGAATGGATTGCAGCGAAACGAGAAATTTAACAGTATATTAAGACAGTGAATTCCTGGGGGTCTTAGAATGACCACCGCGCTCGAAATGCCAGCACATTTTTTTTTACTGGCGCTCATTGTTTGTATTATAACAAATAAGCCGGCCCGGTAGTGTCTCGAGCCGGCTTAACTGGTTTTTCTTCCCCTCTCAGGCCAGAACTCTATCAAGGCGGGCCAGCAGGTGCGACTTAGGAACGGCACCAATTACCCGATCAACTTCCTCACCGTTTCTGAAGAACAAAAGAGATGGTATGGACATGATACCATACCTCCCAGCCGTCCCGTTATTAGCATCCACATCCAGCCTGGCGACCTTCACCCTATCGCCATATTCGCTGGCAATTTCATCCAGTGATGGCTCAACCATTTTGCATGGGCCACACCAGATCGCCCAGAAATCAACAATAACCGTCTTGTCTGACTGAATTACTTCCACTTCGAAGGTATCATCAGTAACAGCAAATGGCTTGTTCATTTTGTCCTCCGACATTATCCGTTAGTTTTGTTTCCATATAACAATCGTCTACCCCTCAGGTTCCATAAAAAAGGACCGACAGGCCATCGCCAGCCACCTTCCCCCACGGCTTACGGCAATGGAATCGATACTTACCAAGCAAGATAAGCATAAAGTAGCTATCGTCAAGTCATTTAGCCGGTAGGCGAACTGTTTCGTTCTTCTGCTTGATTTCACCGCTGATGGATAGCCCTGGCTGAGATAGGTAGATTCCTATCATAAGCCCGCACCTGGTCGGCAAAGGCCTCCAAGCGAGTATCTTCGCCGGAATCCCTCAGCCCCTCGTAACTGATGTTCAGCCACGGGATCCCTCCCAGGTCTTCCGAGACCTTTTTCGATAAAGAACTGACCACGGTCCCGGGCAGGCAGTTGAACGGCATAGCGTTGACAACACCGGATACTCCTTCCATGCTCATCTCCATAGCTTTTCCTATCGTTAGAATAGCCTCTCCCTTGAAATCTATCGGCAGGTAATTATAGGCCAGTTTCATCATCTTTCCCACCGGGT
>CAZYRH010000138.1:0-6096 GCA_964650395.1 uncultured Ignavibacteriales bacterium | reverse complement strand
GATAGACAAGCTTGTGAAGCTTTTTCTTGGACTCGATCTTACCTTCAGGGCTTGCAGCAAATAAAAGGGCACTTATCTTTTCGATTCTTTCGAAAATGCTCATATCGTCCATCCTTCCTTGATTTCCTTGGCGTAGTTTACGTATTCCTCCGGCAAAACCAAGAGACTCTTCCGTAACTTTAAGCGCGTGATAATTGATTTGCTTACTTCGTTACCATCTTTCTTGAATACTATCTCTGAATAGGGTTTTGTCATTCCATCCTTTTGAATAACATAAATCTCATCGGGAGACAATGGTGTGTAGCCAATTCGGTCTGAGTCTATTCCGACACAATAGTAACGCGGATTTTTCCTATCTTCTCTCAGCTTTTCTTCGATCTGTTGGCGAATTTTGTAGCATGCATTTTCGTTGCCAGACAGATCTGTGAAATCAACGGATTTGAATATATTGCGAGTGAGAAATCTATGGGATAAGTCACTAAGAATCTCATCGTCTCCGCTCAGTGACCATCTTGTGAGCCAAGAAATTACAGTGCCATCGGTTAACTCAAGATAATCATCTACTTCCAATTCCTCGTTTTTTGCAATTCTTGACAGAGCTTTTGACGCAATTCCCAAATCCTTTCCCTCCCGTAAAATATCTATAGCCCGGACTAATGCAGAGATAATGATTCCGTTGGCTGCCTGAACGGTCTTATGGTAATAAACATGCTCGTACAGATTTAGGTTACCAAGTAGGAGTTCTTCGAGTGAGCTGAGGCCACGCCTGGCATCAAGAGCAATTCTCAGCTTCTCAACTACTCTTCCATCCTCATCTGGCTCATTTACTGTTCTTAACGACAGGTTACGGAAAATCCAGGGCAAATCGAATCGGCCATAGTTCACCCCCGTCATGTATGAGTCCCTTAACATGTAATCCAACCTGTCTACATCAAGCTGAGCGTTAACTATTGAGGAGAGATAAAGCGGCTTATAGCTGTTGGAGAGGACATCAGTGACATCTCTCTTGAGTGAAGGGCTGTATTTGTCAAGAAGACCGGCAAGAGAAGGGTGTTCCATAATCAGTTTCTTCGACCAAAACTCATGTTTGCTGGCAAACTTGTATCCCACCTCCTTCAATACAAATTCAAAAAGATGGCTAAAAGGTCCATGGCCAATATCATGCAAAAGAGCGGCAAGTTTTACTACAAGCCTCCCATAGTCATCAATCTTACGATCCTCCGATTCAAGTTGATCCAGTTGATCCATAAGTGAGCAGGATAGATGATAAACCCCGAGAGAATGTATAAACCTTGAATGCTCAGCACCAGGATACACGAGATAGGCTATTCCCAGCTGCTTGATATTTCTAAGGCGCTGCATAGGTTCAGAATCGAGTACACTTAATAGTAAATCATTATCGATCTTCACAATATCATGAATTGGGTCGCGGATGAATTTCTGTATTTGTTTTAGGCGACTCAGCACTATCGTTCTCGATGATATTTCCTCAGGTTCGCGGTTCTCAAGGCCGATTTCTGAGTTCTGGGATTCTTTTGTATTTCCCTTTGTTTCCACCCTTATAGTCTCTGGCAATTTGTTCCATAACGCTATCACAATTTCACTCTAAGTTTGAACTTGTGATACTCACATCAGGTACAATCAACTATGTCTCTAGTCAACAAAAAAACAATCAACGTGCTAATGAGATGTCAGTACAACCTCTCCCTTTTCGCTAAAAACGCATACAGCGCTTTGTCAAACGGGGTTGCGGTGTCGATGAGGTGGTAGTCGATATTGACCTGGCAGTAGGCGGCAGCTATCTCGTCGGCGGAGGATCGAACCGCCTGGGCGTGCGGAGTCGAAGGGAGACGGCAAAACATGGCGGAATAAGTTAGATAACGCCAGAGAGTTGGAACTCTTCTGCCGAGTCATGATCCGACATCACAACATGGTTGAGCGTTTTCACCCCTTCACCTTGTTAATATCTTCCTCCCGGCCTAAAACTACCAATATATCCGTGCTCTTAATCTCATAATCGCCACCGGGTACAAAGTCAAAACCGCCCGTGGCTGCGTTTTTCACTGCAATAACCTGGACATGGTATTTTGTCCTCAGCTTTACTTCCTCGAGCCGCTTGTTGACAAACTTGTCGGGGGGAGCCAGCTCGGCCACATAGTAATCGCTGGTCAGCGGCAGGAAATCAATCAGGTTTGGTTGAGCCAATGAGCGAGAGAGTTTGAAGGCCATCTGTTCTTCAGGAATTATGGCTTCAGTAGCACCGACTTTTCGCAAAATTTTGGCGTGATCCTCTGAATTTGCTTTAACAATAATCTTCTGCGCTCCCAGTTCTCTCAGGTGCAGGCTAATAAGAATTGAAGCGTGCGAATCCTAGCCGGTGGAGACAATAATGCAATCGAAATGTTCTACCCCGAGATTTTCCAGAAACTTGCGGTCGGTGGCATCAGCCAGCACCGCTACCAGGGATGACTGCTCTTGAAGGGGCTGAACTCTCGCCTTGTCGATATCAATGGCCGTAACTTTGCATTTAAGTTCAGTTAACGTCTTTGCCACCATAGCTCCGAAATTACCCAGTCCGATAACTGCAAACTGTTTCATAAACTCACCTCTATCCTACCAACACCTCTTCTTCAAGGTAAACAACTTCTCCTTGTTCGGGTGGTCGGGCCAGAGCGAAAGCCAACGTTAACAGACCAACTCGACCTGTAAACATCAATATAATTAATAAGACCTTGCCGAAATCGTGCAAGTGTGACGTCACTCCCAACGATAGTCCCACCGTACCGAACGCTGAAAAAACTTCAAAGAGGTTATCGACAAATAAGCCGCGGCTGAGCACATGCGTCAGCGGTTCCTCTTCGGCAAACATAAACAACACAAACATCATCACTATAACGAGTGCCGCCAATAACAGAACGGTCAAGGCTCGGACAATGGAATCGTTACTGATCGACCGCTTAAAAGCCGTCACTGAACGGTGGCCGGAAAACCGCTTGAGCACCAAAAGCACAACAACTGCAAAAGTGGTGGTTTTGGTACCACCGCCGGTCGAGCCGGGGCAAGCGCCGATGAACATTAAGATCATTGTAATCAGTATACTCACCTCGGTCAGATTAACCTGCGAGACAGCGTTAAAACCGGCTGTGCGGCAGGTCACCGCTTGGAAAAAGGCGTTAGCCAGACCCAAGCCAAAGCCCGAATTTCCGAAAACGTTTTGATATTCAGCGAAGTAGAACGCTCCAGTTCCCAGCAGTAACAAAGCCGCCGTGGTTATCAGGCAAAGTTTCGAGTGCAAAGACAATCTGGCCTCTTTATGCGTTGTCCGGGCGTAAAGTTCCCTGATGACGACAAAGCCTAAACCGCCGCATATAATTAGCACGGAAAATACGACAAGGACATAAACGTCAGAATGGTAACTCTCCAAGCTATTGCTGAATGTCGAAAAACCGGCGTTGCAAAAGGCCGAGACCGCATGAAACACCGAAAAGTACACCGCCTTCCCCAAGGGGAATTCGTTTTTGAACCTGAGAAAAAGAGCGATCGTGCCCAACAGTTCAAAAATGAACGTGGTAGTGACTACTGCTTTTAGCAACGACTTGTAGTGAATCCCAATACCCGAACCAAGTCTTTGGGAAAGCCCGTACCTGTCTTGAAAAGACAGCCTCGACCCTATTGACACCAAGAGGCCGGTAGCAAAAGTCATTATCCCCAATCCACCAAGCTGAATCAGTATCAGGATCACCACCTGGCCGAACAGCGAGAAGTCCCGCCCGGTGTCGACAACAGTCAAGCCGGTTACGCAGACTGCCGATGTCGCTGTGAACAGGGCATTGACAAGACCTATTGGCTGTTTACTCGCACTCACAGGCAGCAGCAAGAGGACGGCTCCGGCCAAAATGGCGATCAGGAAAAAGAATACCACCCGGCGGCCTGGTGAAGCGCCTAACAATTCCATAACAAACGCAAAAATACGAGTGTTAGCGAACAAGCGCTACTTCAAAATCAAATCAGCAAGTGTAGACCAAAACCCGCAGTGTTTCTGCCAACCCAAAAAGGCAGGAGCACCGGGGCTTCCGCTCCATAAGGGCTGCGAATTATTAAACGGCAAGTTTGAGCGCCAACTCAGGATGACCGGCCAACATCCAGCGCACAACAAAAAAACATAGGAGTAATAATTAGATACCAATCAGAACGATAGAACCTTCAGGAACACATTTATCTTGATTTACCGACTCAGAGCATCGTTTATTACTCCTGCACATGAAGGATATCATATCCCGCAATCTCATAGATCTGCGCGGGCGGATTGCGGAGGCATGCCAGGAGTATGACCGCGACGCTGACGACATCACGATTGTTGCCGTCACCAAGACTCACCCAACAGCCGTCATCAAAACTTCCGTGGCGGCTGGGATTCACGAGATCGGTGAAAACAAAGTCCAGGAAGCTGAGCCGAAAATCAACGAGGTGGGCAGCATCGCTCGCTTTCACATGGTCGGCCACCTGCAAACCAACAAAGCCAAAAAAGCTGTGCAGCTTTTTGATGTCATCCAGTCGGTCGACTCGTTCAAACTGGCCTGGGAAATCAACCGGCAGGCCGGCCTCATCGAGCGCACAATTGAATGCTATATTGAAGTGAATAGCTCCGGCGAAAGTCAAAAATACGGTGTCGCCCCAAACGAGTGCCTTAACCTTGTCAGGCAAGTCCACGCTCTGGACAACATCAAACTGACCGGCCTGATGACTATCGGTCCTTTCACAAATGATAATGAGGCCATTCGCAAGGCCTTCCGGCTCTGCCGTCATTTGTTTGACCAGGCAAAAGAAATCACCAGTAGCGACTTCGACACGCTGTCGATGGGCATGTCGGACGATTTTCCGCTGGCAATTGCCGAGGGAGCAACCATGATCCGGATCGGAACTGCCCTCTTCGGGTCTCGGCTTAAGTAAATCCTTGCTGAGCCCTCATAACTACGTTCTGAACTTGGCTGATTAACACTCAATATTTTCCCAAAAGTTTCGATAATACAATATAGCTGCGCCCTGAGAAAGCTGTTCTATTTTTATGCAGCCCAGGGCGAGACATCATAGCTGTGATGGGGAAAAAGGAAACCTTAAGATAGGTGGGATACTTATGGACTTGTCACCCAACGATCTTCGCAATTACGAGTTTGCACATCAGATGCGCGGATACGACCGGGAGGAAGTGGATAATTTCCTGGAACAGGTAGCCACTGGTTTGGAAGCACTTAAACAGGACAATCTGAAACTCTCGATGGAAGTCGATTCGCTGAAAACTCAACTGGCAGGGTTACGCCAATTCGAAGACACTATTAAAAGCGCCGCCATTGATGCCCGCCGCAACGCCGATATGACCATCGCCAATGCCAAGAAAGAAGCTGAACTCACTCTCTCGCGAGCAAAATCAGAAGCGGAGGGAATTGTCGGCTCTCACACCCATAAAGTGAGCGAGTTAGAAGAACAAATTACTAAGCTACAGCTCGCCAAAAAGTCGTATCTGACCAAGCTACGAAACCTGATTAAGTCCCACCTTATGGTGCTTGAGGAAGTTGCCAGTGTCGAAAGCCCTACCGATGAGCCCAAGAGCTCTCTTGAGGTAACCGATTCCACTGAGGTCACCACGAACAAACTAGAGACCATTGCAACCATGCCGGCCAAGCCAGAACCAATCAAGACCGAACCAGCCAATGACGCTGAAACGATAATACCCTCCTCGCCCGACACAGCAGAATCGGCGCCTTCCCTTACAGCCCCAGAGGATGCCTCCGAGGACGAAGCACAGCCACCAGAGCAAGCGCTTGATCCTGAGCTGGCCGCAGCTTTAGAAAGTTATCAGCGCAAAGCCTCATCCCCCACTGAAGAAGAGAAGGCTGCCGAGCCAACGACAGATCAAGCCACAGCTCCCGGTCAACTGGTTGAGACCACCGCTCGAGCTGAAGATGTCCCTACGGGGTTCATTGCCAAGGACAATGACAACACTACAAGCGAGGTGACTGACAAAATCTCTACCGGGGAAGAGGAACAACCAAGCCCAACTGAACACAACGCCATAACCGTTGACACAGAGACCGATAC
>CAZYRH010000137.1:0-6124 GCA_964650395.1 uncultured Ignavibacteriales bacterium | reverse complement strand
TGGAGAAACGCATATTGTCTCCTTGGAAAGACCTGAAATCGGATAAGGCCATGAACCCTACATCAATAGAGCAAGCAAACGGAGAATATAACGTATGCTTGCAAGGAGCGTCGCTGGACATAGGCAACCAAGGCTGTTGCGCCCTGGCCGCTTCTTTTATTAAACTTGTTACCGACTCTAAACCGAATGCCAAAATATATCTGCTCTATGCCAACCGTACAAACGGTGTTCAACGTCTGGAAGTTTCTGGCAAAACAGTCGAAGTCAATATTGTTAACTTTCGACTTTCCCCGAGAGCGCGAATAAGTGAACATCTTTTTTGGATACTCTTACTCGCGTTGATTCAGAGAATCATACCGATTAGTCCTGTGCGTAATGTGATTATAAGGTCTAATCGATGGCTAAGAACTTTAGCTAATGCTGATTTTGTCGGAGAAATTCGTGGTGGAGATAGTTTTAGTGACATTTATGGACTGCGAAAATTCCTTATCGGAATAGTCCCTTGTATCATCGCTATTTTGATGCGGAAAGACCTGATACTGCTGCCCCAGACGTACGGGCCGTTTAAATCAAGAATCACGAAGCTAATTGCACGTTTCATCCTGTTGAGAGCTCACCGAATATTCGCACGCGACACGGAAAGCATTGAGTTGGTGCGAAAACTGCTCGGACGCAAGGGCAAAGATAATGTTATCGAGTTTTGCCCTGATGTCGCATTTGTTTTAGAGTCCATTTTGCCGGATAAGCCAGATATCCAGCCAGAGATTAATCAAGAAAGTCATGCCCCCCTGATCGGTTTGAACATAAGTTCTCTGCTGTATATCGGTGGATCTACCCAGAAAAACACGTTTGGTCTCAAAGTGGACTATAAAGAGTGTGTAGGTGTATTGCTCAAGGAATTAATGGCGCGGACGAAGGCACATGTTTTGTTGATTCCCCACGAGTACTTTCTATTTATGATTGACGGCCAGAAATGTAATGAAATTCAGGTATGTGAAAAAGAACGCGAGTCAATAGATGAAAGATATTGTGACCGAATTCATTTGGTTAGGCGAGAGTATAATCAGAACGAGATAAAAGGGATTATTGGAATTTGTGATTTTTTCATCGGGTCACGTATGCATGCCTGCATCGCAGCTCTATCCCAGGGTATACCAGCGATTGGGTTGGCATACAGTAAGAAATTCCAGGGGGTGTTTCAATCCGTTGGAGTTGGGCAATTTGCGGTAGACATGCGCGAAAGAGGCCGAGAAGAAATCATCGAAACAGTAATAAGCGCTTTTGAGCAGAGAAGTGCCATTGCGGAAAACCTTAAGGCAACTATCCCGGAGGCAAAGAAGCAAGTGTGGCATGTATTTAAGGGAATGTGCTCGGCTAAACGATAGCGTTAGGGACACTTGGCATGGCAAACCGATTTCGCGATTCTGCTTGCAACTGAAAGGAAAGCAGCAAGGCACCGGCTGCTCAGGACTCGAATCCATGAAAACCGAAATAAAGTCAGGGCTCAAATGGCTGTACTACACATTAAGAAGTGAATTGGGGCAGAAGCTAATTCCGAGACACTATAAGTGCGAATACAGATTCTTTGAACGACTGCGCCGGAAGTCATACCATGATTTGTCCTTTCAAGAAGCCAAATTGAGGAGTTGCGCCCATCAGATCGATAAGACGTTAGTGTTTGACAAGATAAGGAAAAGAGATGTATTATGCCGGCAAATCGCTGACCTTATCGACAAAATAAGTAAATCACAGGGACATCACATAGCAACTGTCCGATGGGCTAAGGATGTGTTGTCGGAATATGAAAGTAGACTTGCGAATGAGCCCGCCTCAAAGAAAGGCCTTGGGCAATTCGACGGCAAAGCTCAGTCGATATTGGCTGAGGTGATACGGTCTCGGCGGAGCATAAGATCGTTCGAGCCGGACCGCATCGACGGCGAAATTATGAAAAAGATTCTTGAGGCCGGGTTATGGGCTCCGACCGGATGCAACCGGCAGACAATTGAGTACCTCGTTCTCGAGAAGAAGGACGACATTAAACTGTGCCAGCGTTTTGCAGGGGAAGGGCATCGCTTTGTTACGGAGGCTCCCCTGAGCATAGTAGTCCTTGTGGATCCGAGGAACTGCGCCTTGCCGACACAACGGCATATGGCCTACCTGGAGACGGGCGCTGCGGTGCAGAATATTATTCTGACGGCTCATTCTTATGGCATTGGCTCTTGCTGGCTGTTCTGGAGCAGCAGCGGCAAGCGTCACAGTGAGTTTGTGAACCGCTTCGAACTCAAGCCCTGGCTTCTGCCCACAGCGATGGTCTGCCTTGGATATCCCAAGAATTACCCAAAACTTGTCCCGGAAAGAAAGGACCTTGAGAGGTCTATTCATTACCCAAATGTAGATGAGCGCAGTAGTTCTTTCGCTCTTCAAGCAGAAAAACCAAAATGGAATCTCTAACACTATCCATTGCAATTTTAGTGAGCATATTGGTCTTGTGGCTGCGTCCGGATCGAGCCTTTGCGTTGTATATCGTGGCATTGCTCTGGTATCCTGGCTTTCTGGTAGTTCGCCTGGGCGTGATTGACATTAACGCCGCTCGCATTGTGGTTGGTGTTTTACTGATGCGGTGCCTTGCGAACACAAGGATGAGGAGAGATTTCAAGTGGTGTAGATTGGACAGTTGGGTTTTGTTGGGTCTTATTGTAACCACCGTTATTCCTGCTCTTTCATACCGGCGCCCGCTGATGGATGTGTTGGAGAACCGGTCTGGCTTCTTGATGAACACCTTTATGGCATACTTCGTTGCACGTTTTTGTGTGACGAGCCGTTCTGATGTAATCACGGTCATAAAACTGGTCGGGATCGCGCTGGTGCCGTTGGCGTGTTTGGGTGTTGTCGAGACCTATAGCGGCTGGCAGCCGTTTGCCGTGCTGAAGATGTATTGTCCCTGGGCTTGGCCCGGCGAAACTATGTCTTTTGCTCGTTTTGGCCTTCACAGGGCAGTTGGCCCTCTGGGTCATCCGATCTTGTTTGGCTTTAGTTTTGTTCTATTCTTGCCAATGATTTACGCACTAAGGCACGTACGAGACAATTGGGGGAAACTCGCCTATGCTTTGAGCGGTGTAGCCTGCATAGGGGCTCTTTGCAGCCTGTCAAGTGGGCCGTGGATGATGCTGGGGATTACTGTTGTGTGTTTAGTTTTGGAACATTTCAAGAAATGGGTTAAACTGGTGATCATTTTCGCGATCTTCTCCTGCTTCATGGTTGGGATTATCAGCAATAGACCATTCTACCACGTAATCGTTTCTTACGCTAATCCGATGGGCGGGACAGGCTGGCACAGGGCCAAACTGCTGGACCTTGCCATAGAGAATTTTGACGAATGGTGGTTCGTGGGATACAGGGGGCTTAGCCCCGAATGGGGACAGTATCTCGGGATGTCTTGGACTGATGTAACCAGTGAATTTATATCGTGGGCAGTGCAATACGGCATACTCGGCGTGGTCGCTTTTTGCGGTGTGTTTACCAGTGCCTTGCTGAAGCTGCGCCGTTTGCATAGTACGGTAAGTGACCCGATGTTGAAATCACTGTATTGGTCCCTTGGAAGCATAGTAGTAGTCTTGATGATATCCCTGAACGGTTTCAGCCTTTTTGGACAAGCACTGAGCTTTTTCTTCTGTGTCCTGGGAATGATCGGCTCTTCAGCCAGTTTTCAAGTCGCCTGCGAGAACTCACTGAGCCCCAGCACCGTTGTCGTATCGCGGGCGGATGCAGACCGAAGATCACAGCAAACGGTTGCCAGGTATTACAGTTGAAACCAAAAAATATGGGCTCTATTGTGGATACACCCGATGTTAGCGTCATCATAGTCAGTTGGAATGCCAAAGAGCATCTGCTGGACTGTCTATGCTCTCTGTCGCATCAAAGTGGTGTTGTTGGGGAGATTATCGCTGTCGATAATGGTTCTAGTGATGGCAGTTGTGATGCTGTGGAAAATCAATTTCCCCAAGTCAAGTTGATAAAGAACGGTGAAAACCTGGGTTTTGCCAAGACTAACAATATCGGAATTCGGGCGAGCAGAGGCCGCTATGTCTGTCTTATCAATTCCGACGTGATTGTCTTGGAGGACTGTATTGAGAAATTGATTGAATTTATGGACAAAAATTCGCACGTCGGAATGGCGGGGCCAAGAATACTTAATCCTGATAGAACACTTCAGCCTTCCTGCCGTCATTTTCCGTCAATCTGGAATAACCTGTGTCATGCAGTAGGTCTTAATAAGGTATTCCCGAAATCAGCATTTTTCTCCGAACCGTTGATGAGGTGTTGGCCGCATGATAAAATACGAAGCGTTGATGTACTCAGTGGTTGTTTCTTGGTAGTACGACGTGAGGCCTTGGATAACGTTGGTTTGCTAGATGAAGATTTTTTCATCTACGGCGAAGACATAGACTGGTGCAGGAGATTTCAGGAAGCGGGGTGGGACGTTGTATTCTATCCGGAAGCACAAGCTATCCATACTGGTGGTGCAAGTTCATCTAATGCTCCAATCAAGTTTTATCTCGAAATGCAAAAGGCAGATCTACAGTATTGGAGGAAGCACCACGGCAGCTTTGGAGAGGCGGCTTACAGAATAACTATTCTACTTCGCCATATGTTACGAGTGATTGCAAGGGCACTTGAGTACTGTTTTTGCCCATCCCGGCGAGAAACCATACACTTCAAACTGCAACGCAGTTTTGCTTGTATTCGATGGATTCTCCATATTTAAATTCAGCTAAGCGAGCGTTAGATATGGTTAGTGTTAGCTTTACGGCAATGAGGAATTGCTATGAGTAGGGAATACGTTTTAATCACGCCCGTACATAATGAGGAAAAATATATCGAGCGAACAATAAAATGTGTTATTGCACAGAGTATTCTTCCAAAAAAATGGCTGCTAATTGACGATGATTCAACCGACAAAACGGCAGAAATAATAAGGCAATATGAGTGGCGGTACAATTTTATAAATCATTTTCATCTTCAACGTGACAATATTGAAAGCTATTATGCTCGCAGAACCGGAGTTTTCTTGTCAGGATATGAGAGAATCAAAGACATTAAATACGCATTCTTAGGCAGTCTCGATGCAGACATTTCTCTCAAACCAACATATTATGAAAGTATTTTGGGGGAATTCAATCATAATCCGAGACTAGGAGTTGCTTCAGGGATATACCTTGATGATGTCAACGGTCAACTCCGGAGAATCTTCCGACCCGAAATAAGTACACCTGGAGCTATTCAAATGTTTCGACGCGAATGTTATGAAGAAATTGGTGGGTACGTTCCTCTGAAATATGGTGGAGATGACTCTCTGGCAGAAATCAAGGCTCGCATGTATGGTTGGGAAACAAGGTCTTTTTCGCAATACCAAGTGGTTCATCACCGCCTAGCGGGAACGGGAAGTGGAACATGTCTTCTGTACGGAAAATTTCGCCAAGGGTTAGCAGACTACGGGCTTGGTACACATCCTGTTTTTATGCTGGCAAAATCGCTTCTCCGCGTTTTTTGGGAAAGACCCTATTTTTTCGCGAGCGCTGCGAGAATGATAGGATACTTACATGCACATTTACACAAAGAGAAAAGGCAGATTCCTAATGAGGTTGTAACTTTTTATCGCAGGGAACAGATGAGGAGATTAAGAGCTTGTTTTCATTATGGCAAAACATAGCCTTCGCTGTGAAATCAAAACCATTAGCAACTATTATTATCGCGTGTGGCTCAGGCCTCATGGGAAAGCAAAGTGGACATCGTACTTCGTGAGTTATTTTGCCGACAGGAAATCTAATCTAATCCAGAGTGACTGAACGACGGTTGGAAGGAGAAAATCACAGCTCTCTCCAGCGGTATAAGAAAGGAAGCGCATTGAGGTGTAATCAATGCGGCGTTAACCAAGTGCGAGGCGATCCTGCGATATTTGTCCCATTGCTATATTAGGTGCCGGGTTGGCGGAGAAAGGAGCGTGGTATGAGTATCAAAGCAATGGCAAACGGTGCAGCGCATCTGATCATTAAACGATATGCGGGGCCTTTCTGGATACGTAGAAGATGGCTTAAAAAAACACAATGGCTGAGCTGTCAGCAAT
>CAZYRH010000136.1:0-6138 GCA_964650395.1 uncultured Ignavibacteriales bacterium | reverse complement strand
GCGCGTGGCGTCGACCGTGCCGTTCTCGTTGAGAGATATGACAAACGCCCCCTTGTTGACTTTGGCCGTCGGTATCTCATACGAGGTGGAAAAGAGAGCGTTGACCGCGTAATAGCCGCCAAGAATGACGAGCAGCACAATGACAACGAAAACAAGCTTTTTCAAAATATTTTTCCTTATCTTAACGATTCCCCTGGAACTGTCAACGCCGCGGCAGCCCGGGTTTCGAATACGGCCTTTTCCTGGAAGCCGGGCAGGTTTTGCCAGGCCGACACGAATTTCTTCTGGGTCAGGTCATGGGCGGTTTCCCGATCCTGTGTCATTCGAAATGTCAAAGCTAGTGTTGCGTCCCAAATATATGTTCACATATTCTTTTGCAGTAGCACGGGCATCATGCCCGTGAATCATGGGCAAGATGCCCATGCCACGATTTAATTTGCTGTTTTTTTTATTAGCATGTATTTCTGGGACATCACACTAGTACATCTTTCATCAGCAACCTCACCAGCCTGGAAAAAGCTTCGCGGTCGCCAGTCTTCGCCTAGCGTACAACATGTTCAACAATCTCATGGCGGGCATTCACCATAGCTGCAATATCTACTATTATGACAACCAGTGGAACAGAAAGATTAATGCCGTCGCTTCATGACAGAAGAGAAGTCCGAAGAAGCTCAGGCAGGGAATGTCGGGTTTTTCGCTCCATCCGCCCCAGGCGGATTCCGCTCAGAACCCTACCTACTGCTCCTGTTCCATATCAGTTTTGTACTGGCATAAGAAAGAAAAGTTGCCTCCTTTCTCATAATTTCCACCGGCGGTGAGTCCACATCCACTGGTCGGGATAGCGGCGTATTCCTTCCTCGAAAAATTTTGTGTACGCTATCGTCATCTCTTCAATGTCCTTTTCGTCATCGCCGATGCCGGGAGGATAGATCAGCTTGCCGGCCATGAGCACGTGCCGGTCGTACCGTTCACGTCGTATTAAAAGCGGGATCAGGGGACATTTCGCCTTGAGGGCAAAGGCCGCCGGCCCTTTGGGAGTGGCCGCTTTACGTCCAAAGAATTCGATAGCCACGCTGCCAGAGTGTGCATGCTGGTCAGATACGAGACCGGCAAAGTGGTTCGCTTTAAGGCTCTTGAAGACACCTCGGATACTTGTTTTCAGGGGGATGATACCTACTCCCATTTCTCGGCGGAAGTCGTTCAGTAAGTTATCTACCTTTTGATTGTGTTGAGCACCAACAAGAAAATCCATGGGATAACCGTTGGCTGCAATCCAACTGCCTAATAGTTCCCAGTTACCGAAATGGGCTGTTACTATTAGTCCCCCTCTACCCTCGTCATGCACCTTTCTAAGATACTCCACCCCATCCGAGATAGTAATCCGTCTGGTTCCCTCCAGCCTGGTCTTGCTAAAGCGGGCGAACTCAACAAGAGTGCGCCCTATGTTTTGAAAAACCTTCTTGATTAAAGCTTGGATTTCTTCCTCAGAAAGAGTATCCCCCATCGCTTTTTTCAGGTTGTCATAGGCAATCCGCCTTCGCGATGCCAGTAACGCGTGGGCCAAGCTGCCAAGCGCCGAGCCAAAGGTGTCGGCCATCCGGGGTGATAAAAGCTGGGCCAGTTTCACACCTGTAAGCGTGAAGAAGTATTCAATGTTATGGCTTAGGCGCGCCATGGTTCATCGTCGTCGTCGATCTTTTCGGGATGGGAGGAATCGCCGTAGTCGAAGTCAGTCGACTGCAGCTTCTCATGCTCATCCCACTTTTTGTAATACTTTCTCCGTTTCCTAAACTGCAGAAACGCACCGATCACGACTATTACTGCCAGTGCCAACCAGAAATACATGGTATCTGAAAATAAAGTTACAAGGTTATAATGGCTATTTAGATATTGCTGGTACTCATCTTCGAACTCACGGTAGTTCGAGCCTGTCGACGCCACCAGGGCATCATCAACAGAGGTTCCTCTTGCCAGTTCATCGAGAAAGATGTTGACCGCGTTTGCTCCATACTCATCGAACACGTACTTCACCGCCAGATAGGACTGAGCGTAAGCGACATGGGCTTTGCTCTGGCTGAAGCGATTTAGCTTTTGGATATTTCTCAAGGGAATAAAATCTCCGAAAACAGCCGCTTTGCTCATAGCCAGGTTGTCCGACCAACTCCACTCCGTGGAAACCAGCATCGCCATCCCTTCATCAAACCACCTTGGTGCAGAGTAAAAGCCCGTCTTGTGGGCGACGACGAGGTGAGTATATTCGTGCGCCAACAGCTCTTTCAATGACTTACCAATATTGAATTTTTCCGGCGATTTTATCACGATCATCTTGCGTTCCGGCAGGGCTACCGCCGCACCCCAGTCCGGGAAGTGCCCGCGTAACAATCTCCTGAAGTAATCCAGATCTTCTACGATGTAGACCGAGGCTTTGTATGGTAAGGTGTCTCTAAGCATCGCCTTCAAACGAATCCTCACGCTGTTCAGAATGGAGTCAGCCGGTTCGAGATACCGCGGATTATTAACATAAAAGACAAAGTTTGTTCGCTCAACCCGCTCGGGGTGCTTTACCCCTTGGGGCGGGTTGATTACAACCTTGCCGCGAGCAGTGGGACACCCTACCAGAATCAGCCAAAGAACAAGGCTTTTAATTACGACTCTAAACACAAACTTAAGATAGTTAAATACCATAGTATTGCAAGGCTGCTTCGTTATTATAGCAACCATTGCCAAGGGGGTTCGTCCTTCTCTGTTAATTATATTCGATTTACTAGAAAAAGCCAGATGTCATTATTGCAGCAGTATTCACCGTCACAACGATGGATTAGATAAGCACTGTAGCTTTTTAGCTTACCATTGAGCCACTGCGTATTAACCTTTCCTGTGAAGGCTCTGTCATAATTGCGCTGTCTCCCACTCTTTGCTCTGTAAACACTTTCAGCAAGCTGCACTACCATTGTCTTACGTGAAACACCACTCAGGCTCAGAAATCCGGATTGGGCTTGGAAAATCTGTGACTTATGTTATATTATTGCTAACAAGTCTATAGTTGGCAGCTCAGATATACGACAGAGAATTGAATGCGCTGGATATCGCTTGAGTAGGTAATGGGTAACAATCGATAGGTAATCTATTTTGTGGAGACAATCCGAGATGTGGGAAAGGCTTACAGTTCTGACCATCACCGCCTTGCTCGCAGTGTTTGTCAGTTACGTTAATGCTCAGGTGCCAATAGAGTCTGAGCCGTTCTGGCAGTCGTCAGAGGCTGGTGTTTACTCAACCGGAATGGTTTGGCGCGACGCCAATAATGACGGGTACATCGACGTTTTCTTTTCCAATGGCAATGATATGGCAAAAGCCCAGAACACGATTTACATTTCCATGTACGGCTCACTGCCTGGGTTTACCTCGTGGTATTCCGCCAACAGTGAATACTCTGGCCACTGCGCCGTTGGCGATATTGATGATGACGGACTGGTGGATTTTGCGGTTGCTAATTATCTTGGCACCGGCGGATTTTCAACGCCGGGACTTTCCAACCTTTACCTGAATACAAATGGCCTGCCTAACACCGTGCCGGACTGGTACAGCGGCGACAGCATCTACTCATTCTCCTGCGCACTGGGTGATGTAGATGGCGACGGTGACCTCGATCTGGCCTTCGCTACCGGCGAAGGTTACCACACAAAGAAGCAAAGCGACCTGATTTACTACAACGTGAACGGTGCCCTGCAGACAGTGCCGGGATGGCAGTCGACAATGCTTACAGAAGGGATGGACGTCACCTGGGGTGATGTCGACAATGATGGCGATCTCGATTTAGCTTTCTGTTATGATGATATCGCAGCGGCGGTCTATTACAACAGTTCGGGAGTTTTGGAAGCTACCCCATCCTGGCAATCAAACGATGTTGAGCCGGGGAATACGCTGGTATTCGGTGATGTCAACGGTGACGGCTGGCTGGACTTGATTATCGCTTACAACAATCAGGGCGGCGGCGGCGGCTATTATCGCGTTTACTATAATGACGGCGCCGGCAACCTCGACTCCAATTATGGGTGGCAATCCTCTAACGGCGGTTATGGCTCGGCATTGTCGCTGTACGACTATGACAACGACGGTGACGATGATCTGGCTGCAGGAAGGTGGTGGGATAGACCCCGGATTTACGAAAACCTTGGGGATAGTTTCACATCTGCCCCAGTCTGGCAAGCCGGTCTGTCGACAGTGGTAGAGGAACTGGCCTGGGTTGATATCGATGGTGATGGGCTTGAGATGCGAGCCGACACCATCTATCCCCCGGTTTCGCGTAAGCTCTTTTATGTAAAACATCATCCGCTTTATTCTATTGATTCTGTCCTTGTTGATGGTTCTCGGGTGGACAACGGCGACTACTGCTTTGACCTGGTTTCAGGCTGGGTTTCGCTTGGTCAGGCACCTATAAACAATGTCGTCATTTGCTACCAGTACTCCTTTAAGAACGATCTGACGGTGGCTAACTGGGATACCTACAATCTTGCCTACGGCAACAGCCGCAGTCCGTTTGTTGAATTCTATGCTGATACGACGTACGGTTGGGCGCCGCTGACAGTGCAATTTACCGACAGTTCAGTTGGCGCTTCAAGCTGGCTGTGGCGTTTTGGGGACAGCGACAGCTCGATAGCGCAGAATCCGATTCATACTTTTGAAGGCGGGGTTGCGCTCGATGTTTACCTGGAAATTATGCAGCCTGACGGCTGGCATAACCGTACGAGAAGGAAGATGATATTACTGCTGGCGGATACGCTCCGGTTTGGAGACATGGATTTTGTAGTTGGTTATGGCGACACCTTGAAAGTGCCGGTCTATCTAACAAACACTCATCCTTTACTTCATATAGTCCTGCCGGTAACTTGGGACGGACCGGTTGAGTTGGATTACTTGAACTACGATACGGATTCTTGCCGCTCGGATTACTTTGAAAGAGTCCAAATGATTGCCTTCGATCCTGCTAATCGGAGACTGGTATTTGACCTGGTTCCCAACTATGGCGGTGGCGCTCCGCCACTTGAGCCGGGATATGGAAAAATAATCAATTTGTATTTCGAGCATGTGTCTGGGTATGGCGCTGATATGTTTGATACAACTACCTCTGCCTCGAATTCGCTCGAATTAGATGCCGGTTATGTCGACTACCAACCCTTTGTCGTGGCCGGGCAGGTTACTGTTGTTCTCTGCGGTGATATCGACGGTGACGGCACCAGCGCCATCATGGGCGATCTGACTTATCTTGTGGACTACCTCTTTCGCGGAGGCCCGCCTCCACCTGTTATGGACGCAGCTAATGTTAACGGCATGGGTGGTGTGAACATTGCTGATCTAACCTATCTGGTAGCATACATGTTTCTGGGTGGTCCACCTCCGAATTGCCCGTAGAAAGGAATCAAAGTTCTTTCTTTTTGAACCGTTAAATTCCAGAGTAATAAGCTCTTCTCAAGAGTTGCGGAAGTCAGTGCGATGACTACCAACGATGGGCGCTATATTCAGATATATACCGGCAACGGGAAAGGCAAGACAACGGCCGCCTTAGGACAGGCAATCCGAGCTGCCGGCGGTGGCCTGAGGACCTTCATTGTTATGTTCATGAAGGACTATCCATACGGGGAGCTAAAGATTCTAAAAGAGCTTGGCGAATGGATCACTGTCGAACAGTACGGCAATGACAAGTTTGTACTTCGCAAGGAACTGCCATCTGACAGAGATAAGACAAATGCTCGTCAGGGTCTGAATCGAGCGCGGGAGGTCATTATGAGCCGACAGTATGATATAGTGATATTGGACGAAATTTGTGTGACCGTATATTTTGGACTCCTTTCTGCAGCCGACGTTGTTCCCCTGTTGATCGAGAAACCACGGGAAGTGGAACTTATTCTGACCGGCCGCTATTGTCCCCAGGAATGGATCGACAGGGCTGATCTAGTAACGGAGATGCAGGAAATAAAGCATTATTACCAGCAAGGTGTCCTCTCGCGCAAGGGGTTCGAGTCGTAGTTTATACGAAGTTGCTATCAAAGATAGAGTATAACCGGCAAAGATGGTCATTCCCGCACAAGGGTGTGTTGAAAAACATAGAAAGTGTCATAGCGAGGAGCGAAGCGACGTGGC
>CAZYRH010000135.1:0-6169 GCA_964650395.1 uncultured Ignavibacteriales bacterium | reverse complement strand
CTAAGATTGTCCCCAAAGGTAATTGTCTTGTCTCGCGTGGGGTGGGGGTTTGCCTCCCGCCAAAAGTCGGCGAGCGTAAAGAGTTTGAGAAATCCTTCGAGTAGCGGGCCGCCTTACGAAACCACTTTCTTAATAGTCTCGATTACTTCTTCCTGTTCCGCCTCAGTCAGTTCAGGGTAGATCGGGAGTGAAAGCACCTGCGCACCGGTCTGGTTCGCAACTGGAAATTCCCCCGGCTGGTGGCCCAGGTGGGCAAAACACTCCTGTCTGTGGAATGGCACCGGATAATAGATCGCACAGCCGATCCCTGCTTCTTGCAGCTTGGCCTGGACCTCATCACGATTGGGAACGGAGATTGTATACTGGTTATAGATGTGGAAGGTTGTGTAATCCTTGACAACCGGCCGCTTGAGAGTGGTCAAGTCTGTAAAAGCGCTATTATATTTTATTGCATGTTCGATCCGTTTCTTGGACCACTTCCGCAGATGTGGCAGTTTAACAAGTAGAATAGCGGCTTGCATTGTGGCCAGGCGGGAATTGTACCCGATGATCTCGTGTTGATACTTCGGCTTCGCGCCATGGACCCGGAGAATGCGAACCAGTTCATAGTTGTCAACGTCGTTAGTCACGGTAATACCCCCATCGCCACCGGCGCCGAGGTTTTTGGATGGGAAAAACGAGAAGCATCCGAAATCTCCAATAGAACCGGCTGGACGGCCTTTGTACTCAGCCCCGATTGCCTGAGCCGCATCCTCGACTACCTTGAGACCGTGCCTCTGGGCAGTTTTCATAATCGGGTCCATATCCGCCATCTGACCGAATAGATGAACCGGCATGACAGCTTTAGTTTTGGGTGTAACGGCTGCTTCAACAAGGTGGGAATTGATATTGTAGCTGTCAGCCTCGATATCCACAAAGACCGGCTTGGCGCCGAGGCGGTGAACGACGCCAGCCGTTGCAAAAAAGGAGAAATCGGTCGTGATAACCTCATCACCCGGCCCCACGCCACAAGCGCGAAGCGCCAACAGCAGGGCATCAGTTCCCGACGCCACGCCCACGGCGTGTTTTACACAGCACAACGCCGCAATCTCTTCTTCCAGTCTCTTTACCTCCGGCCCAAGGATAAACTGGCCGTGTGTCAAAACATTGATAACGGCAGCGTCGAGTTCCGGCTTCAATTGGGCGTACTGACGCTTCAGATCCAGTAGAGGGACAGCCATTTACTTCTGCTCAATCGTCTTTCCAACCTTGATTTTCCAGCAGTTGCTCAGTAGGCACATCACGGAGAACCTTGGCTGGGGCACCCGACACAATTTTTCTCGGCGGGGTATCAGACGTTACCAGGGCCGCTGCGGCGACAAGAGTGTCTTCGTTTATCACTTTGGCAGGTAATATCGTGGCATGTACCCCAACCCGGGCGCCTTTCTTGACCGTTACCCCTTTGAAGTGCTTGAAGCGTTCCTCCGTACGACCTACGTAATTATCGTTTGCAGTCGCCACGCAAGGAGCAATAAAGGCTCGGTCTTCCAGTTCTGAATAGGCAGTAATGTAAACGTCCGTTTCCAGTTTTACATACCTGCCTATCTTGCAGTGGTTCTCAATAGCTACACCGCGCCCCACAATCGTACACTTACCGATAGATACATTTTCCCGCACCGTTGCTTGGTCGGCAATTAAAACCTTGGCGCTGATTTCACAGCCGCGATAGATCACCGCATGGGTTCCAATCATACAATGCGAATCAATAGTACAGGGCGGTAGTTCCTGGTCAGATGTTGTGACAGAAATCGCCGCTTTCATAGGTCGTTTGCCAATCACGCTGCCGTCGTCGATGCGGACGTAGTCGTCAATCCTGGTGTCGTCATGAATGATAACGTGGTGTCCGATGACACATCCTTTCCCAATCTTGACGTTCTCACCGATGATACAGAATTCCCCGTGTTGGGTCTTGGGCCCTATGAAAGCTGAGTCGGCCACTTTGGATGTTGACATAATCCGCACTCTCACACACTGGGCCTGGCTTGCTTTAAGCAAGTGGTGCCATTGCTCTTACAGGTTAACGGGGGCTCCTCCGGCTTCCAGTGACTTTTGCGCCGCTTCCAGGATTTCCAACACTTTCAGTCCTTCTCCGCCGTCAGAGCGAGGCCGCTCCCGTTTCTCAATACAGTGCAGGAAATGGCGGCATTCTTCTGTTAATGGCTCCGAGGACTTGACCTGGGGAATAACAATATCGCCGGTGCGGACCGAAAGGTATTCGCCGTAAGTTTCATAATCTTGCTTGGTGTTAACTCCTTTGTCATACAGGCGTATTTTTTCGCTGGCCTGGGTATCGTCAAACACCGCCATCCTTTTTGAGCCTACCACGACCAGCTTGCGATCCTTGTGAGGATCGAGCCAGCTAACGTGGATATGAGCCATGGTGCCGTCGCCGAAATGAAGAGTCATAAATGCTACGTCTTCTATGCCGGGCTGAAGGTAAGCCGAACCCGTGGCCGTGACCTGCACCGGGTCTTTTTCCAAGAGATACAGAATAAGAGAAATATCATGGGGCGCAAACGACCAGAGAGCGTTTTCGACATCACGCACCTTGCCGAGGTTAACGCGACTGGCATACAGGTAGTAAACCTTTCCGAGCTTGCCATCGTCAATCAAAGATTTCAAAAAGATACTTGCTGGATGGTAGATCATAATATACCCGACCATCAGAATGCGATTGGCTTTTTCCGCCGCTTCTACCAGCTTTTCCCCCTCGGCCACCGATAATACTAAAGGCTTTTCCACAAAAACGTCCTTGCCGGCTTCTATTGCCAAACGCGCCATTTCAAAATGCTCGGCTGGAGGTGTAGCTAAAACCACCGCTTCTATATCGTCTCGTTTCAGAATATCATCGTATTTGACGGTTGTCTCAAGGCCGCCGTAGTTCGCTTTCGCGTAGGCCAGTTTATTTTCATCACTGTCGCACACCAGGACAAGATGCCCTTGAGCCAGGCTATAAAATGAGCGCAACAGGTTTTTCCCCCAAGCCCCTATTCCAGCGATAGCTAAATTTTTCATACCTTATTTTCGTTCCTATGAGTTCATTTTCTTGGCGCCCTTTTTTACTCCGGGCAACCACCCCAAAAAGGCCCCGACGAACAACCTGATTCGGGCATAATCATCAGGGTGGCTCTGTTTCAAGCGCCTTAAATAATCCAGGAGAGCTGCCAGCAGTATGGCAAATACCAAGGAGAATCCGAACGTAGCTCCCACAATCAGGAACCGTTTGGGCCTGCTCTTGATTTCCGGCGGCTTGGCTCGGTCCAACACTGAAATGGTTGGCGTCGTTTCCCTTTCCTGGATTTTCGCCTGCTCCAGTTGTTCCAGAAGAATCTTGTACAATGATTCTCCCACTCGTACCCGGCTGTAGAGAACTTCGTACTGTCCCCTAAGGGTAGGGATCGAAGAAACCGGCAGAGAAAAGAACGAACTGTCAGGGTTCCCCTTTTCCAGCACCTGTAGCTGGTCCTTGACGTATTGCCGGTGTCGCTTCAACTCAACCAATTCCGTATTGTCTGCGGCAAGCGTCTTCTCACGCATTTTGAGTTTTATATCCAGATCAGACAGCATCACTTTCAGCTTAATCGCCTGTTCTATGGCGAGTCTGGTCTGCTCGTCAAAATCAACCGTTTTATTTTTCAATTGAAAGTTTTCGAATTCCTTTCGGGAGGATTCCAACTCCTGCTTCACTTGAGTAAGTCTGTCTTCAATAAAAGACCTGTTTTGACGGACGCGTTCTGAAGCAATCTCCCGATTAACCCGGTCTAATTCATCAACGAAAGTATTGGCCATGTCAGCAGCTATCTGAGGATCTTTGTCTTCGACGGCTATCGAAAGGAGCCCTTCATCGGTGACTTTGAATTCCGAGCGGTCCATTAATTCCTTGTAAGCCTCCTTAAAATTATCAGCGTTAAACCTTGTTCTTAGGTTGAATTTCTCAATGATCCGTTCGGCGATTGTTCGACTTTTCAACATCCGCGCATACACATCAGAGGAAGTTACCATTTCGGGGAGGTCAAGACCGTGGGTAACTGAAACAGCCTCAGACAGACGCGACAGTCCAGGAACGGGCAGCGAGAAGTCCTTGGGCGGAAGCAGCAAAGCAGACGCGGTATACCATTTGGGCAGCACCAGTGCAATAACGATAGATATAAATGTCACCAGCATCACGAAAACAATAATGAACGTCCGCCGTTTCGCCAGTAGCTCAAGCAGCAACCAGAAATTGTTTGCTTGGGACGGGGTCATTTATACTCCTCACGAACGTTAACAATAACTTCGTCTCCGTCAAGTACCAACACTTCAGGTGAAAGCGATGAAGTTATTCTGGAGACACGGTTGTAAATATTGATCCGGTTTTTCTCCGCAGTAGGGAGAAAACCACCGGCAGCATTAACGTAACTCATGGCCGTCCCGCCTTCAAGAAAGGGGAACAACCCCGGATTACGAACTTCGCCGCTCACCTTCACATAACCGACTTTCACCGGAACAAAGATTGAATCGGCGGGCCGAAGAAACATCGCTTCGAATATTGTATTACTTTTGACAACGCTGGATATCGGGTATCTGATGTTTGTGGTTCGCCCCCACTCGTCAACCTCGGCCCTCCTGAAGACAGTGGTACGACCGCTGTTGGCATGGGGGGCAAAACCGCCGGCCTGACGAATGAGCTGTTCCAGCGTCATTCCCTCCTGATACTCATACTTCCCAGGTTTATTAACGGCACCAAAAGCAATCACACGTCCAGACTCGTTTCCCCCAGTCTTGGCAGGTACAAATATGATATCATCTGCTTCAATATTCTTTTCCTGGGTTGGGCCTTGAATACTGCTGCCGATAATCTGGATAGCGCCGATATCCGCATGGCTCCGTACCCCTCCGGCTAAGGCCAAAAGCAACTTCAGATCATCGCCGAGGAGAAGTTCTATCTCTCGCGGGTTGTTGACCTCGCCCACCACCTGCACCAATTCGTCAGACTTGCTGGGCACGTACACGCTGTTGCCGGCATACAAACAGGGATTGGCAGTATTGTCCCCCAGGTAATCCGCTCTGTCCAGATCGACGATGATGTCCTGGGGCCCGCCGGAGAAAACTATCCACCTTCGCGAGCCTGCGGCCAAAACCCCTCCGGCCGAATCGATTATCTCAGACACCCGTTGAGATGTATAGCTGGTATACAATCCGGGTGATTGGACTGCCCCACTGACAGCTATGCTAACTTTCGAAGGTCCCGTCACCGAAATAACTATTTCGTCAACGTTATACAGCTCCCGGAGAGGTTTTCGAAGAGTCTCTTTAGCTTCTGACAGCGTTTTGTGGGAAAAGTCAAAGACACCTAATGTGGCGTCGATAACTTTGCCTTCCGGATCAACCACAAGAGTCAGTGGTAAAAGTTTGGCTTTGATAAAAGACACGACCAATTCGTCGCCGGGTCGCATCAGATAGATATCCGGGTTTATAGGCTGGTCAAAGTAGCGGTAGCTGTTAGTTAAACCAAACCCAACGCTATCAGGAACAGACGATGCTTGCCCAGGTGAATATGAGGCCACTGTAAAGCAAACCACGCTCAGCGCTGCCGGAAAGAATCGCAATATCTCCTCCGCGAAAGGCCGATTAGACACGGTCACTACCAATTCAACGGGCAAGAATACCCAAATGCATTTGGAAAGTCAACCATATCATGAGAGGAGCTTTTTTGCACAACCATTTAAGGTTAAGGCTTGACAAACATGAATTGAGCAATATATTCCGGCCTTAGTCCGCGGGGTGGAGCAGTCTGGTAGCTCGTCGGGCTCATAACCCGAAGGTCGGTGGTTCAAATCCACCCCCCGCCACCAAATTTAAGATACAATCATACAATAGTAAGGAAAAGATACCCACCGCAAGTGGATGGGCCACCCTGCGTTCATCCTGCGGGAGCAAAGCCCACTGCCGGTGTGCATCATACAGATGGTAATGTCCAGAAAAATGTGTAAAAAGGTATACCCATAAATTATGCTGCTTTGCCAGTTACATCTTTGATCGCTTTAATCTTCTCTGTGTTTCGTGTCCATTTGGCATTAAAGTAGTTGAAAATGGCGTAGATGATACGGTCGCAGCTCTTGGAGTTCTGGAAGTAGCCCATCACCTTCAG
>CAZYRH010000134.1:0-6203 GCA_964650395.1 uncultured Ignavibacteriales bacterium | reverse complement strand
AGCAACAGGAACGTCCGCCGATGCGGAGGGTGAGAAGAAAGAAGAGAAGGGAGAGAGTGCAGTTGACGCGGACTTTGAGGTGGTAGATGATGACAAGAAGTAATGCGCCTCCTTGGGTGCGACTATGTGGAGTGTTGCATTATGTTATGGTCATGCTTCGACTACGCTCAGCATGACTTATACGATAACAGCTTGACACGACGGGTGGCCCACCCCTTGGGGTGGGTTTCTCGGGATAAAATACAAGTAGGATTACCCAACCCACCGCAAGCGGTGGGGCACCCAAAGGTTAACGACAATGTTTTCAAGAAACTGAGATGACTAAAAGAGACTATTACGAAGTTCTAGGTATAGATCGCGGAGCTGACGAGAGTACTATCAAGTCGGCCTATCGTAAGCTGGCACTCAAGTATCACCCCGACCGCAATCCAGGCAGCAAGGAAGCCGAAGAGAAGTTTAAAGAGGCCACTGAAGCTTACGAGGTTTTGAAAGATCCCCAGAAGCGCCACGCTTATGACCAGTTTGGGCACGCTGGTGTCGGGCAGGGAGCAGGATTTGGCTTTGGCGGTTTTGGAGGATTTGATCTCGGTGACGCCCTGCGCGCCTTTATGCGCGATTTCGGTGGCGGATCGATTTTTGACGAGTTCTTCGGTATGAGCACCGGCAGCTCACGGCGCAGAAGAAATCGCGGCGAGGACCTGCGGGTGAGGATTGAGCTTACTCTTGAGGAGATTGCCACCGGCGTCGAGAAGTCGATTAAAGTTAGGCGGTTGGTGCGCTGCGATGCTTGTGGTGGGTCGGGAGTGGCGGCAGGTTCATCTCGCCGGACCTGCCCGCAGTGCAAAGGGAGCGGACAGGTGCGAACTGTTACGCGAACCTTCTTAGGAACTGTCCAGCAGGTTGCTACCTGTAACATGTGTCGAGGGACAGGAGAGGTTATCGCCGACCCTTGCCGAGTCTGCGGCGGGGAAGGGCGAGTGAAAGGCTCGACAACGGTTCAGCTCAAGATTCCGCCGGGCGTTTCCAGCGGCAACTACATGACCATTGAAAACATGGGCAACGCCGCCCCCCATCACGGCGAGCCGGGTGACCTTATTGCTGTTTTTGACGAAGCCGACCACGACTATTTCACTCGTCACGGCATCAATGTTCTGTGTGAGTTGCCGGTGTCGTTCACTACTGCTGCTTTAGGTGGGGCGTTGTCTGTTCCTACCTTGAACGGGCATGAGACGATACAAATTCCCCCCGGAACGCAGCCGGGCAAGGTGTTGAAACTACGCGGGAAGGGGATTCCCCATCTGCACCACTCCGGCAGGGGAGATCAGCTGGTGCGTATAGTTGTATGGGTGCCGACGAACCTGAGTAATGAGGATAAGACACTCCTTGAAAGATTAGCCGATTCTGAGTCGTTTAAACCTCCCCCAGCAAACAAATCATTCTTTGAAAAACTCAGAGAAACCCTCGGCGTGTGACCACACTATGGATGAAATCAAGCCCCGGGCTTATGTTGAGGCACGGCTTGAGGTGCCTCGATCTCTGGCAGATGCGGTGTGTAATTTTATTATTGAGAATATATGTTCCGGGCTGGTGCTCGAAGAGACGGAGGATTCTGAAGTCACCGGGATCAAGTTTTACGTTAGTCAGGAGGGAACTAAAGATTGGCGTGGCTTGCTGACCGGTTACCTCTCGCACCTTGTCAACAGTTCCATGCCACGGGCGCCTTCCATTGCAGAACGGATAATCAAAAACATCGAATGGGAAGAGCAGTACAGAAAGTCCGTCACACCGATTTATATCGGCTGCGATATCGTTGTGCGTCCGCCCTGGACTGTGACTAATTCACCCATCAAGTATGATATAATCATCGAACCGAGGATGGCTTTCGGAACCGGCCGTCATGAAACCACACGCTCTTGCCTGAAGATCATTCAAGAGAGATTCAGGCCGGGAATGCGATTTTTGGATGTCGGCTGCGGGTCGGGCATCCTGTCGATACTTGCCGACAAGATGCAGGCCGGTTTTATCAAGGCGATTGACAACGATCCAACCGCCGTGGAAAACTGTTACGAGAATTTTCAGGTGAATACCGTCAGGACTCCTCACGAAGTTCTGCTTGGTTCTATCGAGAAGTGCCGCGGCGACCACCCGTATGATTTTGTTTGCATTAATATCATTAAGAGCACAGTCTTGTCTATGTTAAACCAATTGGCAACACATACGGCAGATCTGGGGGTTTTGGTGCTGTCGGGGTTGCTTGATCGGGACGAAGCAGAGATGTCAGCGCGGTTGAATGAGAATGGCTTGCCCTCCTTTTCAATCCTTCGGGATAACGAGTGGCTGACGTACACGGTGCTGACAGGCTGATTTATGGAACCGCCAGTCTTTTATGCACCGCCCGACCTCCGACGCGATAATATCATTCGGCTTCCCGACAGCGAAAGCCACCATGCCGTCAATGTTATGCGCCTCTCACAGGCAGACTTGGTGATGGTAGTTGATGGCATGGGCACGGCACACCGGGGAGAGATAGCGAAAATCATCGGCAAAAGGAGAGTGGAGGTCAAAATCCACTCGGAAATTCGCAATTTCGGCGAACCAACAGTGGTGCTGACCCTGGCGGCATCCCTTTCAGTCGGCCTTAAGTTTGATCACGTTGTAGAGAAGGGGACTGAGCTGGGGGTTAAGAGATTCGTTCCTATCATTACTGAAAGATCCAAAGTTAAGTTGGAAGATCCCAAAAGGGCTGTGTCCAGAACCCGCCGCCTGGAAAGAGTTGCACTGGCGGCCATCAAGCAGTGTCGGCGCAGTTACCGACCGGAAATCTCCCTTCCCGTAAACTTTCACGAATTTGTCAAACAGACTGACCCTGAGAGCCTGAATCTCGTTTTCCACCCGGGTAACAGGTCTGGCTCATTGGGACGCGTACCCCACAGTGCTCAGACGAAGCGGTTGACAGTCTTGGTTGGACCGGAGTCGGGTTTTACCGAGAAAGAAGTAGATCTGGCTACCAGAGCCGGATTTGTGCCGGTTTCACTGGGGCCGAGAATTCTAAGAACGGAGACTGCCGGGCCAGTAGCCTGTGCGCTGGTAATGAATTGGCTGGGCGAGTTGAGTTAGCTACTCTTTTTCCGATATTTAGTCAGTAGAAATGTATGTCTTTATTGTTATGGTGAGTAGAGTCGAACCATGATCACCGCTCTCCACCTTCGCTCATCCTTCGACTCCGAGGCTGTGTCGCAATACAGCGTCATCGCGAGCGACAGAAGGGAGCGTGGCGATCTCAGTGGTGCAATTGCTTCCGTAACAAGAGATTGCCACGTCGCTGCGCTCCTCGCAAAGACATTTTATAGAGCTTATGTGGTTAACATTCATGATTATGACACAGCCTCTCCGCTCAGGGTGACGGGGAAATGGAGTAGGAGTATATGAGAATGTGTATCTCTTATGATACTCTGAGTTCGTACTATGATGAAACATTAATTACAAGCTGTTTGAGCACATGGAACAGATAATTTTGATTTGGGTTGGTTTGTTTGGGCTCGTCATCGGCTCGTTTCTGAACGTGGTGATCCACCGGCTCCCACGTCATACCCCATTCCTTTCAGGACGGTCCGCCTGCCCGCACTGTAGCGCTCAGCTCAAGTGGTATCACAATATTCCAGTTCTCAGCTTTGTGTTGCTTCGTGGCAGGTGTGCCTTTTGTGGCAAGAAAATCTCTACTCGCTACCCTGCGGTGGAAACCATAAATGCGCTTTTCTATATTTACTTTTACTGGCAGTTTGGTCTCAGCCTGAACTTCGGAGTCCTGGCCTTTCTTTCTTCGGTTCTTTTGGCTATCTTTTTTATAGACCTTGACTTTCAAATAATCCCTGACGTTATCACTTTGCCCGGTATGGCGCTGGGCCTGGCGGTCTCGTTGCTACCGGGGGGAATCGGTATCATTAACGCTGTGATCGGTCTGGCGGTTGGAGGAGGTTCGCTGTATCTGATTGCGGTCTTCGGTGACTGGCTCTTCAAGAAAGAATCCATGGGGGGTGGCGACATTAAGATGGCGGCTATGCTGGGGGCGTTTTTGGGCTGGCAAAAGATCATTTTGATATTTATGTCAGCGGCCGTGATCGGTCTGGTAGTTTCACTGGTGATAATGATATTCTCTGCCAAGGTGCGTCAAACGCGAGTGGTGCCGTTCGGGCCCTTTTTAGCCGCGGCGGCTATGCTTTCTATCGTCTATGGGGATCGTCTGATCAGTTTCTACCTCAACAATATCCTTGGTCTGTATTAGCTGTCCAATTTTCAATTCAGCACGAATATTGCCGATAGGTAACCAAGGATGATGGAAAAGCACAAACATAGATTTGAGTCTGAGGTTCAGTTAGGGTTACTGGTTATTGTTTTCATCTTACTGTTCCTCAACTTTGCATCCAATTTCATTATCTTTCGCGACCGTGAATCCAGACGAAATGTTACTGCCGGGGAGCTTAACTCAGCAGCGCTGTCCGTGACTCGGGTTATCCAGGGTGTAGTCCCGCCGCGTCTGAGTGATGCCCAAAGGCGTGATCTTATGCTTCGGCACAATCTGAGCGGACTGATGTTGATTCCTTTCAGGCCGCCTGATAATACGACCGAGTTAAAGAAGCGATGGTTTGGCACGATTGTTCGGAATCTTCCACCCGGACAAATACCTAGCCTGGCCCGTAAGCTGTTGGCTTCCGAATATCAGACTCTGACGCGGGGAGAGAACGACGAGTATTTTTACGTTTACCCGATACCGTCCAGCGCCGGTAAGAGTTTGGTGATCCTGTCGAAAAACGTTCCGGAACTGGCTTACCTTGATGACTCCGGGCGGGTGCTGCTGATTATCGGAATCGTATCGGCGATAACAATTGCCGGTATCTACCTCTTGCTTTTACGCTTCATTTTTTCTCCCTTCAGAAAAATCAAGAAACAGGCAATTGCCGCCGGCCGGGTGGTTGACCAGACAAAGGATGATGTCGAGGCGATGGTTGAAGACTACCACAAGATCATCGACGAGTTGAAAAAAAAGGAAGCCCAGCTTCTTAAACTTAATAAGGCCATCCAAAGTAAAGCTGATTCACTGGAGCAGTTCAACCGGTACTTGTTGACCTCAATGAATTCCGGCATCGTCACCGTGGATAAGCAGGGGCAGATCTTATCTGTCAACCGAGTTGCGGCAGAGATCCTCACGTTTGACCCTGTAAAGTGTGAAGGCAAATCCTATGATGAGTTGTTCGATCCCTCTTCCGAACTGGCTAATGCCATTAGGTTCACTCTCACGGGAGGAAGGAATCTGGAGTATCGAGAAATTGACTTCATATGTAGAAATGGCCACAAGCTGACCCTCGGAGCCTCTGTGTCCGTGATTTGTGACAACTTGGACAAGCCAATAGGCGCTTCTATTCTAATCAATGACTTGACCGAGCTGAAGCTGCTACGTTCCAAACTGGAGACGAAGAATCGCCTGGCCGCACTGGGGGAAATGTCCGGCGGGTTGGCGCATCAATTGCGCAACTCAATGGGTGCCATAACAGGCTATTGCAACCTGTTGAAAAAAAGATTGAAAAAAAACAGCCTGGAGATCGGCAATATAACGGCGCTAATTCAAGAAGTCACCGAAGCGGAGAAATTAGTAGATAGATTCCTCCAGTTTTCTCGGCCACTGGCTTATAGGCCGCAAGTAGTGTCTGTGAACGAACTTGTGGCTCAAGTAACGCATGCCTTTCAAGCTCGCCCAGATTGCCGGCAAATCGAATTCGTGGTCCGGAGTGTTGACGATAACACCATAGAGATGGATCCTTTGCTTATCAAACAAGCCCTGACAAATCTCTTAGAAAATGCCGTAAATGCGTATGAAGACCGAGACGGTCAGGTTGAAATCAGATTGAGCAAGTGTAGGGCAGGTATCTCTGACACCTACCAATCCTCCGAAGTCGAACAAGAATCGGGGACTCCTTCCTTATTGCAGATTGAAGTCGAAGACTCTGGTTGTGGTATTGCTGAAAAAGACCTTGACAGAATCTTCACGCCGTTCTTTTCCTCTCGTCCCTCCGGGACAGGCTTGGGTTTGCCTCTGGCGCGTAAGATAATTGACTTGCATCAAGGTTCACTGGCAGTGAAATCTCAGTTGGGGAACGGCACAACGTTTACGATTTCCCTGCCGATAAGGAGTCAATCAAAAGACCAAG
>CAZYRH010000133.1:0-6221 GCA_964650395.1 uncultured Ignavibacteriales bacterium | reverse complement strand
GTCCCCAGGCCTGCCCTGGGGGTTTCTCTCATGCCTTTCACGCACCCCTTACACCACAGAGCGTTTTTTATTAAGGTCATTGAGAGCGAAGCAATCTCCTCAATTTTGATTTTCACGTTTTAATTTTTGAATTTCCTATGTCAGGCACTTTCGTTGTGGCTTTATTGTTCGCGCTTGTGGAGGTGGCTACTCCTTTTGGGTTGGCTTAATTAGATAAAAAATGGCAAAAAAATGAAAAACACCCCAAAAATACGTAGTTTCCACAATAGATTGGCCCACGGTAGCATGCTAAATTACGCTCTATATGATGAGGTGTGTAAGGGACCACTACCAAGTATTTTTGGTATGGATTTGTTAGTGTCCGAAGGACTCTGTTTTTAGGAGACCGGTCATGAGTAAGAAATATAGTTCAATTCTCATAGTATGTTGCCTTTGCCTCTACCTTCTGGGTTATGCATCGTATGCGAGCGCAGATGCCGCTGATACATTGAGCGAAAGCAATAAAGAGCAAACGTCAGGTCACGCTATAGATATTAAAAGAGATTTATTTATGGGGGATTGGGGAAAGTGGATTAGCGGAGCCAACATTTCTGAGAAGACCCTCAATTCGATATTTAAACTTGTCCTAACAGCCAATACATTCAGGCTGGCTGCTGCAAAGGATGTGAAAGAATCAATTGAAATTGCTGGCATCGAAGAGGTCAAAAAGAAATGGCAAAGTATCATATCTGAACAATTTGGAGAGCAGAAAACAATATGGAATGACTTTTTTAACAACTCCATCATTTGGATTGGCAGACTCGAAGAAGATCAAGGCGTAGTCGCTTTTTACAATCCCTGGATTGATGTTATCATGATATCTTGCTGGCGAGGTCCTGTTGAAGACCAAAAACTCCTAGATTTTGAATTTATTACAGGAGAAACTTGGCGAGGAGAGGAGTTGAAAGAAGATGCTCGTGTTCCTGCTTGGCAACGTGAAGAAGCCCCTGTCACGGTCTCTTTGGCCAAATATTACCATGCTTCCTTGAAGATTTTTCAGTCGCTTTATCCTTTAGAAGGCAATTTCGTCTTCTTGTCTGGTAACCTAAAGAAGAGCATTAGAGACAGAGAACCCGACCTGCTAATTCTTCACGCCCGGGCAAGCGACCGCATATCTATGTTCGCAGAATACCTGCAGCCTAAGAGTCAGGTTGCCCAAAAGAATAATATTCGCAACATAGTGAATGCCCTTAGGAATGCAATAAGCAATGCTGAGCAGACTACTATTCTGCAATTAACCTCGAAACAGCAGAAAGAAAGAATTGTCAACTCGATAGTGCAACTACCCCAAGAAGTAAGATCAACACTATACCCAACATATTTCTATCACGGAGTCAATAGGGCGGTGGTTGTTCTGGTGTCTCCAATCTTTCCCAAATGGTTTATTGCAAGCTATTTTTTTGAGTTAGATGCGGGAAAAGTACATATGGACACCATAGAGTTATGTGAAATTGAATTAGCGAAAATACTGCTTGAGGGTGTTCAGACTAGAAGGGAGAAGGACTAATGAGGCTTACAGATAAGGTAAAATCAAAAGCAGTGTTATGGACGCTATTGGCAGCAATTTCAGTTTCTGGTATGTGTTTGGCGGATACTAATGCAGCAAAAAGTTTCGTTAAGACGACAAATTATGCCGCCACTGGCGTTAGAGGCGCCGCTGACATCGACGTGGCATGGGGAATAGGAGAACTAACTAATCCTGATCTAGTAGATGCAGCCATTAAGGCCCAGTTGCAGGCACACCTTGACAAGGCGGCTAAGATCAGCGATGGAGCTAGACACCTTGGAACAGCCCTGAAAGTAGTTCAAGTTGGCATTCTCGTGTATGATGTTTATCAGACATACGGTGAGGAAGGGTTTGTAGAGGCTTTCAATACCGGATTGCGAGGAGCTTTGACAACAGCTGCCGGTTGGGGAGGAGCTATTGTAGGAGCAAAAGCGGGTGCCACCGTAGGCGCCGCTGGGACTGTCTGGGCATTCGGTGCGGGAGCCCTAATAGGTGGTGCCGTCGGCGGTGTTGTCGGAGCACTAGTAGGAGGAATCGGGGCTTCGTGGGCAGCAGGAGCCGCATATGACGCATGGCTGGAAGATGTTGTTGTAAATGATCTTGCCCCGGCATTGCTTAAGCTGCTCACAGGGGAAGAATTGGCGACTTTTGATCGGGTTGCGTTGCTAACCCACTACACGGGCGAATTGTATCGTACCGATACCACTCACCTTGACGATGCCCGGGAGGATTATCTGGTTGCGACCAGAGCGGCAGCTCTTGACTTGTCACGACGGTTAGCAATGCATGATGTGGATGTTTTCTTCCTAGCGGATAATACGGGTAGTATGAGCGACGAAATTGCCGAGGTTAAAGCAAAAGCTCAGGCAATACTTAATGCTCTTGCCGGAAGCGACCCAAGATTTCAAGATGTCAGCATTCAGTGGGGAGTTGGAAGGTTTTCTGACGACCAGATCGCAAACCCGGGTGCTCCAGGCTACGAATTATTGCAGCCAATTACAAATGACAAAACTCTAGTAGAAAATGCCATCATCAACCAGTGGGACTCTGACTGGGGTATGGGAGTTGAATCCAGCTTTTGGGCTATTCAACAAGCGGCAACTGACGGAGAAGGGACACCACGCTATCCAACTAATCCCTCGGTTGCAACAGGACAGGAAACTGGATGGCGTGATGGAGCCGCAAAAGTTATTGTCATTTTTGGAGACGAACCCTCGCAGCAAGAAAGCATTAACGAAAGAGAATTGCAGGCTATACTTGGCGATGAAAATGTTAAAGTATCAATTATTGATTCCGGCGATCTGGATGGTGGTAACAGTTCAACTGCATGGGATGCAACCAGCGGACAGCAGTTACCCGGCGCTGCCCAGGAAATTGCAGATGCCACTTCCGCATCATATATACCTCTTTTAGCGACAGACCAAATGGTTGAAGCTATTATGGATGCTGTTTACGATGCTATCACTGAGAATGTTCGTACCGGTGGACAACTCACACGGCTCGATTCATCGAATATATGGCGAAGCAGAACCCCCAGTGCCGTAACCGCTGAGACTCATGATGATGGTGACACGTTCGAGTTCACTCTGGCGTATCCCGGTCAGACAGACTCAACGTTTTCAGTTGATATGACTGCCGGAACAAGTATTTCAGGCAAGACTTATCTGGAAAGAGATAGTGTCAGCGGAGTTACAGATATATTCGGCTCAGATTTATCAGCAGAGATACTGGTTCAGTTCACGTCGGACAAAGATTTTATCAGGTTTGTATTAGGAAATGAAGCGGGTGCAGAGATTGAAGGATATTATGGTTACCGATTGCCGACAACGAATCTGCCATCCAGCGGAATATCGATTTTCGATGTTTCCTCAAGGAGTGTATCCCCATACGACAATGCCGTCTACTCATCAGACGGACTTGATACGCGTCTTTCAATAAATTGGGCGACAGGTAAAGTATTTGGAATTGACCACGCCAGTCCGCATCCGCGGTCAGGGGTAGGTGTGTTCCTTGGCGTAGTGGACGAAACCAATAGCAAAATCGAAGGTAGCTACATGGCGAAAACGTCCCGCTTCAGTGCCTCGGATACGGCTGATATGCCGCGGTATTTGCAGGATACCGCCCGAGGTAACACTAACCTGCAGCTTTATGGCGAAGATGGTCCGGTCGGTGTCGGCGGGACGTTCAGTGTGAACTGGTACGATGAGGCCGAGACACCCTCTTATACATCTATGCTCATGGCAGGCTTTAAGGATGATGATGTCCCGTCTTATACGACCATAGCCGATGGTGAAACATGGGGAGGCTTTGCAGTGGGAATCGTCCATGACCGCAGCACCGGGGACATGACCATCGCCAGTAATGACGAGCCTGACGATGTACAGATGACCTTTAAGCCGGGTACCGGCGAGTTTAGTGGCAACATCAATGTGACCGACGGCACTGACACATACTCACTGTCTACGAGTGATGAGGATTCAGTCTACGTTTCACCTCAAGCATTCGGGGCGATCAAGACAGACAGTACACCGGCTCATATCGCAACCACGACAAACGGCGTTGAAGAGTATGACTATCTCAGTTGGGGTTCGTGGAGCGTTGATGCTGGCACGTCGCCGGAGAAATCAGTTTTTGCGCATTCACCCTGGATTGCAGGACGGCTAACACCGGGCAATCAGATACCAGTGACTGGTACTGCCATGTATAACGGCAGCGCGTGGGGACAGTTGAAGGAGAGCGCCGGATTTACCAGCGTTGAGGGTGATGCTTCCCTCACCGCAAATTATGGTGCTCGCACCTTGACAGGATCATTTTTCAATATGAAACGAGCGGATGACTCTCCATGGTTAGATATTGATGTGAATGCCAATTGGGGGGCGTCAAACAATCGTATATCGGGAACCACAAGCGCATCGGGCGGTCTGAGCGGTACTGCGAACGGCGCATTCTTCGGACCCGCTGCACAAGAAGTCGGTGGAAACTGGACTTTGCAGGGTGGAGACACGCAGGCTGCAGGGGCGTTTGTAGGAAAGAAGTAAAAATATGTTCGTTATCTCTTTATTAGGGAACTCAAAGTGAAAAGGATAGTGTTTCTGAGCATTTTGTTGGCCATTGCTGGGCTTGCTACAGCGCAAACATCAAAAAGGGAACAAGCTGTTGCTCTTATGCAGGAGAATCGTTTCGAAGAAGCGTATCACTTGCTTTCTGAATTCCATGCTGAGAATCCAGACGATATTCACGGACGCTTTGTTCTTGGGATGGCGGCCTTGGAGCTTGGCAAAAACGACGAAGCAATTCAGCATTTTGAAGCTATCCTGAACGACATCCCGGAGCTTCCACGAGTCCGGCTTGAACTTGCCCGAGCATACGCGGCAAAAGGGGACAAGACAGAGGCCAAGAACGAATTCAAGAAGGTGTTGGAAACAAATCCACCACCGCTGGTTCGCGAAAACATCAATCGGTTTTTGGCGTTGCTAAAAGAAGAACGTAGGTTCCACGTTTGGGCTTCTATCGGCTATTTATACGACGATAACGTCAATGCAGGACCGGATACAGACTATGTTACTTTCTTTGGATTGCCCTTTGCACTTGACCCTGGAGCGAGACAACAGTCAGACAGCGCCCTCATCGGAAATATAATCGTGGACCACAGTATACCAATCCGACAAGATGTTGATTTTTTGTCAACCTTTGGTTTCAGATCTACGAGTTATTACAGTTGGTCGGAGTTCAATAGTAATGAAATTGTCGGATCTTTCGGGCCTTTGATCAGGGGAAAACGAACACTGATCAGATTTCCTTTTGTTTTTGATTATGCGTTCTTGGGATCTGAGCAATATGGAGCAGGCTGTGGGTTAAAACCAGAGTGGCGCTACGCGTTGAAGGAGAACCTCAGTGTCAACGCTTCAGCACTTTGGGAAAGAAAGCAATATTTTTCTCGGGAAGACCGAACAGGATATCTTTGGGGCGTGGACATCTACATCCGCAGACTTCTAAGTGGAGATTCTTTCTTAGACATTGGGTACCAGCATTGGCGAGAGGATACCAGAGTGAACTTTATAGACAATGACACAGATTCTGTATACGCTGGTTTCTACATGAAGCTATTCGAACACACTTTCGTTTTTATCGGCCCAAGCGTTTCGTGGAATGTATATGAAGAGCGTGAAGCCGCTTTCGAGCACAAGCGAGATGACGTACGCACAAGGTTGAACCTCAATCTGTCAAAGAAACTCTCCAACGATCTGGAATTAGCCATCGGCTATACATACACCTACAACGATTCCAACTTGGAGATCTACAACTTTCGAAGAAACCAATTGACTATACAACTCTCCAAAGGATTCTGATGGCAGACATGCAACCCACCTGCATGAAGGTGGAATCGCTAGTAATCGCGAATCAGCTTTGTCGCGGTGAATGTGTTCCTTAGCCTTGTACACACCGCCTGTCAAGTAATGGGAGTTGGAATTGTCGGAAAAACAAGGAAAAAATACAACGGCATAATATATACTTTTGACATTCCCAAGGGCACGTAATACGCTTCACAGTTTACCCTGAGCCCAGCCGAATGACCTCAGAACGCTGCCTGGGAAATCCGCGCTTATTCAAGTAAGAATTCGTCTCTCGTCCCTCGTTGCTCGTGACTCGTCCTTCTTTTCTAATCCATCGAGCA
>CAZYRH010000132.1:3398-6229 GCA_964650395.1 uncultured Ignavibacteriales bacterium | reverse complement strand
CTACTCCGGCCGTCATCGGTGTCGACATCGACGTGCCGCTCATGGCCGCCCAGTAAGTGGTGTTCGGATCAGTGTGGTCGTGGTACGTGCTGTAGATATTGTTACCCGGAGCACAAATGTCGACCCAGGTACCGTAAGTCGTGAAGCTTGCGCCGTTATCACTCTCATTGGTGGCGGCCACCGAAATGCAGTCACCGCGTCCGTTCAGATAATCAGGCGAGACTTCGGCGCCGTCATTACCTGCAGCGACACAAATGATTCCACCCAAACTCAAGAAGTAAGTAGCGGCCGCACCGATACCGCCCGAATTCGACGAACCCCAGCTACAGGAAGCAATCTTGGCGCCGTTGTCGGCGGCATAGTAGAACGCCTCCGCGGCGGCATCCATCATGACCACGCCGTACTCCTGACCGAAATAGTTGTAGGAGTAGCCCATACGGAGTGCCATGATTTTCACACCATTGCCGTATTCGGCCTGGGTCCCGTCACCCCAGCCGCCGGCCACACCGCACATGCCGTAGTCGTCGTTTGTCAGCATGCCGAATATGCCCGACGTGTGTGTACCGTGGCCGTTGAAGTCACGTGGATCATTATCCTTAGTGTAACAATCTTCGCCGGACCAGCAGTTGCTTACGCCATCAATAAAGTCGTAGCCAATCCAGTCGTCGACATACCCGTTGCCGTCATCATCTACACCAGCAGAGCCGTTCAACTCGGCATTGTTTATCCACATATTGCCGCGTGCGGCTCCGGGATTTGACGGTGAGGCATTTACGCCGCCCAAATCAGGATGATAATAGCGGGTGCCGGAATCCAGAATTGCAATAATGGTTGAAGTACTGCCAGCCTCGATATCCCATGCTTCGGGAGCATCGATATCATGGTCGCTGGCTTGATTAAGATGCCACTGATACGAATAGTAGAAGTCATTCGGCGTGGCGTACATCGCATGAATACCTATCGGCTCAACACGCTCGACCATCGAATGATTGCGATAGGCCTCCATGGCCTCTTCCAGAGTGCCGGACTCAATTTCGATTTTGTAGTACTTCGCAAGTTCGGCAGTCTCGGAAAACGGACCCGGTTCAGAACCCACAAACTGCTTCTTTATACTGGAAACAGCGAACCTTTCAGATATCTTGTCGAAATCCGGTTCACCGATATGCACAACAGCGTTAGCGGCCATCCGCATATTCAGCTTGCTGACATCAGGCTTCATCACCACGATGAGTCTATCAGGCACGTAGCCCAAAAACGAGGGAATTCCTTGTGGTTGATCGACTTTCTTTATTCCATCAGCTAAAGCGGCGGCGGAGAGGACAAGGAGCACTAACAGGCCCGCAATTACGATTTTTTTCATCATTCCTCCTGTTTGTTAGTGGATTTACCTAATCAATAAAAACAGTGCCTACTGCGGCATGCGAGTGTATCTCTGATTTACCACCCCCCTTCACGTAATATTAAGTTGAAAACGCAGGTAAAAACTGATGGTTTTTGAAATATCGACATTATAAACCGTTCTGACCTAAAACCCACCATCGTTACACTACTCACCATCCCCACAAAACAAAGAGGACACTTGAGCATTGTAGTTAGACTTAGGTCATGTCACTGCATGGTGAAAATGCTTCCGTGGTCGCACATCACACTTACTAAAAAATATTTACATTCCCAACTTTGTCAAGAAAAAACCTGTTGTTTGAACCCTCGTTGAATGTGACCGAGTGTGAGTTGATCGTTCCCCGAACAGGGGGACCCTTTTAAGTAGCTGCTAAATAACGACTTAGCTGTCCAGGTTGAGATGCCTGTCCAGTTCTGAGAGGCTGGAAATCGTGCGGGTGTCCATCGGCATATCCTCAGGATACTCTCGTCCATTCCACAGCTTGAGAATAGCGGGCATACCTATTTTCGCCGGGCCTTCCACATCCTCAAGATACCTGTCGCCGATGTAAACGCACTCTGCCGGCGCATAACCGGCAAGGTTGGCCGCTTTGTAGAAAATCTCAGGATGAGGCTTGCGTAAGCCAAAAGTAGAGCTGAAAATCGCAAAGTCCAGATACGGTTCAATCCCGAACCGCTTCAGCTCTCGCCGATGCGCTCGCTCCGGGAAGATCGTATTGGACACTAGTCCGATTACCGGATATCGTTGTTTCACTTTCTCAAGAGTCTCCAAAGCGTCTTCGTAGGCGTAAACACGCCGACTGAGCGGTTCGTAGTAGGCATCAAAAAAACGATCCAGAATATTATCATTGACTTCAATATTCCACTTTCGCAACAGCTCCCCGGCCGCCTGCATAACCGTCCACTCCACTAAAGTCTCAGAGGCCATTTCGCGATACTTGTTCTTAACTTCTTCATACGCCTGATGAAATTCCTCCTTGTCCGGCATCTCATACCCTTTCTTAAGCAAATAGTTTCGAGCGCTGACGGAACAATAGAGGTTCATCTCGCTCCACGGGATAACCTCGTACTCAATCAAAGTAGAGCCAAGATCAAAGATGATGGCTTTGGGTTGCAATTTCTCCATTTATTTCCCCTGTCTGTTCCAAGCGGAAGATGGTTATGTTGGGTCCTCCCTCAGAAGCGGGTTGGAACCCGACCTGCTATTGTGTCTGTTAACGGCTAACTGTATGAAGCGTGAAATAAGCTCATCGAATTCGATGCCCACCGCCTGCGCTGCCATGGGAGCCAGAGAGAGGCTGGTCATGCCGGGAATAGTGTTAACCTCAAGACAATAATACTTGCCATCTTCAGCAAGGATAAAATCAACCCGCACCAGACCGGAACATCCAATCGCTTGATACGCCTTAGCGGCTGCCTCCTGGAGGATC
>CAZYRH010000132.1:0-3298 GCA_964650395.1 uncultured Ignavibacteriales bacterium | reverse complement strand
TCGGGCGTTGAAATGCTTTCGGAAGCAAACAGCCGCTTGGAGATAGCCTTGTTCATAGCGACGGCCGAAGCTGTCATATCCGAACCGGTGTACGCTTTGCCAGCCAGCTCCAGCAGGCACTGAATCGCTCCGTTTTCGCCAGCGCCACCATGCAAGGCAATAAACACCGCATCTACGTCTTGAAATGTGGGTGAGCTAAGTGCGTTTGCCAGAGCCGGTGGGCCTGTTCTTGTAACAGCAACATCCTTCTTAATATCTGCTCTACCGGAGGAAATGAATTTTCCGTTACTGTCAAGGAGAGACTTGCCGTTCGCAGGATCAATTGCATGCACTTCATACCCGAGACGTTGGAGGGTATCAAACACAGCTTTCCCTGAGGTGAGAGAGACCTCACGCTCGTTGGAAACACCACCGGCTAATAACAACACCTTCATTTAAGCCTTCTTGCGTAAGCGGAGAAATCTGTGAACAATGTAGGCAATTGCCAGAGCAATCACCAGCGGCCATACAATTGTGTTGTATGTCCTGAAGTAGTAGGCTACTCGATCATAATTTTCAACCAACACCATGGCCATATATATCAGCAGTCCAACGAATATAATGTATGAAATCAGCGAATAAAGTAACATTTTTGCAGCGTGGTATCGTCCGATACCGGCAGCCAGAGCAATCGCCGAACGAAATCCCACCACAAACCTTGAAAAAATCAGGATGATACCGCCCCATTTTTTCATGTGACCTTCCATTCTGATAATGTCTGCGGCGGAAAAGTACTTAAAGTTCCTCTTGAGAAAATAACTGCGGCCATAGCTCTTGCCCAAGCAGTACAAAAGCATCACTGAAGAGACTCCGCCGCCAACAACAAGAGCAAATGTCAAGTACAAGTCGAGTCGAGCAGCCGCAACCAGGCCACCGGCGGCTACGATAAAGCTGTCGCCGGGGAATGGAGGGAAAAGGTTTTCGATGAAGCAGGCGCCAAGAATGATAAGATAAACCCAGAGAGTTCCATGACTGAAAATCGAATCAAGGAACTGTGTTATCTGTTGTGGATTTTCAACCATCGCCCGCAATAAGACAGACCACCGAAGCTGCAATCCCCTCTTCCCGGCCAACAAAACCAAGCTTCTCAGTGGTTGTGGCTTTGATGTTAATATGCGAAGGTGCCATCCCGACAATCTCGGCAATTCTCTTTCGCATCGATGGTATGTGAGGATTCATTCTCGGCCTCTCGGCCAAGATGATGGCATCGATGTTAATTATTTCAGCAAAGCCTGCTTTCCGGACCGCAAGCAAAACTCTTTTGAATAGCTCAGTTGAATCCGCACCTTTGTATTTATCGTCCGAGGGAGGAAACTGCTGCCCAATATCCGGCAGCCCTGCAGCGCCGAGAAGTGCGTCCATGATGGCGTGCAGGAGCACATCCCCGTCACTATGGCCCACCAGCCCTTTCTCGAAAGGGATCTTCACCCCACCGACTATTAGATCACGTCCTTTGACCAACGGGTGAACGTCAAACCCGTGGCCGATTCTCAGGTTTTTCATCAATCTCTCTTGTCAAAAGCGCTTCCAGCATAACGAGGTCATCGCGGGTGGTAACTTTTATATTGGGACACATCGGTTCAACTACTTTCACTTTGAAACCACGAGCTTCAACCAGTGAAGCGTCATCGGTAATTTGGTTCTTGTGGTGGTTTTCAGCTGCTTCTTTATGGAAGGCGACGATCAAATCGTATTGAAACACCTGCGGGGTTTGAGCCTGATAAAGCGCGTCCCGTTCCAGAGTGCTCAGGACGTATCCATCCTTGGCGTGTTTGATTGTATCTGTTGCCTGTACCGCCAACAATGCTGCTCTCTCGGTAATGGCGGCCTCGACCACTCGATCTATGTCAACAGCAGCCACCAGGGGCCGAGCGCCGTCGTGGATCGCCACGTAATCTGTGGCAATAGGTAGGGACTCAAGCCCTTTCAACACCGACTCTTGCCGAGACTCTCCACCCACAACGATCTTGGTGACTTTCATAAAGTTATAAGGATCAACTATACGTTCACTGGTATAGAGAAGGTACTCCTCAGTCACAACCACAACAATGTGGTCAATCTTGCCGGCGGCTTCAAAGCGGCTGATTGTCCAGGACAGCAAGGGACACCCACAGACCTGGGCGAACTGCTTGGGGACAGAGCCGCCAAATCTTTCGGAACCGCCCGCCGCCACGATTATTGCGTACACCTTCATTATGTACCAATATAAATCAGCCTCTGGCTACGCCAAAGCAAATTATAGGATAAGCATGGCGTCGCCATAGCTATAGAAACGCAGTCTGTTTCGGATAGCTTCTTCATAAGTGCGCAAAATGAGTTCGCGTCCGGCAAAGGCGGAGACAAGAATGAGCAGCGATGATTTCGGAAGATGGAAATTGGTGATCAGGCGGTCGACTACCCTGAATTTGAATCCGGGTTTGATGTACAGGTCTACCATCGCTGTAAACGGCTGAATCTCTCCATCAGTTATCTTCGCCGATTCCAGCGTCCTAACCGTGGTACTGCCAACGGCAAAGACGTTTCCCCCTTTGGCCTTGATTTCATTAAGCGATAAAGCTGCCTCGGCAGGCAGGTCGGCAAACTCTGGATCTATAACATGGTCGTCAATATTGTCAACTTTAACCGGCTTGAAGGTTCCCGGCCCAACATGGAGACATGTCTTTACGATCTTGACACCGCGATCTTCTATTGCCCGCAGAAGCGAGCGGGTAAAATGAAATCCGGCTGTCGGGGCCGCTACTGCCCCGATTTTATTCTTGTCGGCAAAGATGGTTTGATAGCGGCGGCTATCGCGGGGTAGATCCTCTCGTCTAATATAGTGTGGTAACGGCACATGGCCGAAGCGGCGGATTATCGTTTCACACTGTGACTTTGATTTGAACACGACCAGCCACTTGCCACCGCCTAAGTCCCTTTCCAAAAGAACATTCAATGAATCAAAACATATTCGCTCACCTTCCTTGACGCGGCGCGACGGACTCACAAACGCCTCCCAGGGGGCAAGCCCCCTTTTATTTGCGTTAGCAATCGTACCAACCGGGCGGATAAGGAAAATCTCTACTTTGGCGCCGGTTGTTCGGCGGCCAAAGAGGCGTGCCTTAAACACCTTTGTAGTATTTACCACCAGCGCGTCGCCTTTCTTGAGATAGCGCAGTATTTTTCGGAAAGGGAAAATGTCCGTCTCACTACTGGCGCGGTCGAGAACCATCAAGCGGGAGGCATCACGCCTGCGGGCAGGAAACTGAGCGATCAACTCGGG
>CAZYRH010000131.1:0-6360 GCA_964650395.1 uncultured Ignavibacteriales bacterium | reverse complement strand
AGGCTGAGGGGTAAAAAGACGACCGGAATACTTAATGTTATTGCCAATTCAGTCGGTAGCTGTATAATGTGTTGCAAAACTGAAGGGAGCGTTTGACGGAACGAACATGTGGTGGAAGACTCTGATATTCGTTGCCATGTCGGCTGTAATTGTCCTGAGTTTTGTCACGCCTGCCCCGCAGCAACAGATTGGTGACGCCAGCCGCATTTTCTACTACCATATTCCCTTGGCCTGGATTTGTGTGATTGCCTTCACCATGTCGATGGTTTACTCCATCCGGTACCTCCGTACTCGAAGAATTGCTGAGGACGATAAAGCTGCCGACTCCGCCCGCTTAGGTTTTACCTTTTGTGTCTTGGCTACGATTACCGGTTCCATCTTTGCTAAGGTGACGTGGGGTGCATTCTGGAACTGGGATCCGCGGGAAACTTCAGTATTCATTCTCCTGTTAATATATGGAGCGTATTTTGCCTTGCGTGGTGCGGTGGAAGCAGAAGAGAAAAGAGCTGCGCTGGCGGCGGTCTTTGCGATTTTTTCTTTTCTTACTGTGCCGTTCTTAATTTTTGTGGTGCCGCGGATCATGCCGTCTCTGCACCCCAGCGAGTCAATTGTGAGTCGACAACTGAATTTTACAATGGGCTTCACAGTACGGTGGATTTTTGCGGCATCGATGGTTTGCTTTACGTTGGTTTTTCTATGGATTTTCAACCTTGCTCGACGGATTAGCGTCATCAGGCGAATTCAGATGGAACAGGAGCTATAGCATGGACGGCAACTATGTCACTCTGATCGTAACACTGGCAGTATGGGTGGGATTGTTTATATTCTTGGTGCGTCTTGACAAAAAGGTCAAGAAGATCGAGGAAAAGCTGAAATGAAAGCCAAATACATCATCGGGGGAGTTATCATCGTGCTGTTTCTTATATGGGGCACCAGTGCCTTTCTGAAGACAACTATCAGCTATGTTTCGATAGAACAGGCCCGCCACTCTAAAAGCACAGTGCAGGTATTGGGCGAGATTGATTTTGATGAGGTGAACTATGACGCCGGTAATTCGCGCCTTGAGTTTGCTATCTATGATCCCAAAGCCCAGGACAAGTCCAAAGCCGAGAGGTTGAAAGTGATCTACTATGGTGTCGTGCCGGGGAATTTCGATCAGGCGACCTCGGTAGTTCTCAGGGGTAAAAGCGAAGGCGACACGTTTGTTGCGGTTCAAATGCTGGTCAAGTGTCCATCCAAATATCAGGGGGAAGGGTTACGGGAGTACCAGGATATACGGAAGCATGAAGAAGGCATCCACGAGACCGGAGTCTGATTATGGGATCGGATGTCCCCGGTCAGTTAGTGATATGGTATTCGCTTGCTGCTAATCTTGTTGCGGGCTTGGCCTTTTTCAGGGTTGCCCGGGGGAATCTCTCGTACCGCAGTCTTGCTCTTAAAAGCTACCACCTGTTTGTCCTTTCTACCGTCTTGGCAACAGCCTACCTGTTTTACTTATTCTTCAACCATGATTTCACTGTCAAGTACGTCTTTGAGTACTCCGCTCGGTCACAGCCGTTTTTCTATTTGCTGTCTGCGTTCTGGGGCGGGCAGGAGGGTACCTATTTGCTCTGGCTTTTATTCAGTGCGCTTTTCGGGTATGTGATTATCTGCAAGGCGGGCCGGTATGCCAATTACGCTATGGTTATTTATAGCCTCGTCAACCTCTTCTTCTTAGCAATGCTGGTGAAACTGTCACCCTTTACTCTGCTTCAATTTCATGCGGAAAATGGCGCCGGGTTAAATCCCCTGCTGCAGGACCCGTGGATGGTTGTTCACCCGCCTGCCGTCTTCATGGGGTACGCTGCGTCAGCAGTGCCTTTTGCTATTGCCATGGCAGCTCTGATTCTGAACGACTACGGTGATTGGGTCAAACGTGTCTTTCCCTGGACAGTAGTAACAGCCTTGATGTTAGGTGTCGGTAACGTCTTGGGCGGGTACTGGGCATACGAGACACTTGGTTGGGGTGGCTACTGGTCGTGGGACCCGGTTGAAAACTCATCGCTCATACCATGGCTGGTGTCACTGGCGCTGCTGCATGGTCTGGCTCTTGAAAGGCGTAGCGGGGCGCTGCGAAAAACAAATATTCTACTGGCCACGCTGGTCTTTATTCTGGCGGTTTACGGTACCTTTCTCACGCGAAGCGGGGTACTGGCGAACTTTTCGGTACACAGCTTTGTTGATATGGGGACTAACATCTTCTTGATCGGCTTTTTGATTCTATTTGTGTTTATAACGGCAGGGTTGTTTTTGCTCAGGCTTAAATCGATGAGATATGTTCCGATAAGTTACAACATCTATGGTCGGGAGTTTTTCCTCTTTGCAGGTTTGGCGCTGCTTTTTGTTTTGGCCGTGGTTGTTTTGTTTTGGACCTCGCTGCCGATTGTTACGTCGCTGTTTTCTTCAAACCCACGGGCAGCCGACCTCGCTACCTACAACGGTTTCGCTCTGCCTTTTGCCATTCTGTTGGCATTTTTGTTGAGCGTTGCCCCATTTGGCGACGGCGCCTCCTTTTTCCCTGCAAGCTGGAAAGCAAAGCTCATCTGGACTGTCGCTGCGGCTTTCATAGTCGGGGTAGGCGTTTTTTTCGTACTGCTCGATGTCGGTCTCATCTTCTCGCTGTTGTTCATAATTGTCACCACCGGCCTGGTGATGTACCTGTTTAAACCGGACCTGGTGATATGTTTAGCCCCGGGAGTGATGGTGCTGATTGTCACAGGTATTCTATGTGTGGTGTTGGGGCTGAGGACCCCCCTGTACGTTCTTTTTATCAGTACCGCTTTGATGTGTGTAGTGTCCAACGTAATCTACCTGGTGCGAATTCTCCCGCGCGGCTGGCGTGTTGCAGGCGGGCAACTTGCGCACTTTGGATTCGGGATTATGCTTATTGGTATTCTGGGGTCGTCGGCTTTTGCTTCCAGTGAACGACTGATGCTCCCGGAAGGCAGGCAGGTCAGCGCTTTTGGTACACGTGTTACTTACCGGGGAATGGAAAACAGCATCACTCACTCCAAGAACAAGCTCATGATCTCCCTGGAAGAAGGAGGGAAAAAAGAGGAGGTTCATCCCGAAATGTACTACTCCCGGCGTCTGGACGGCATCATGAAAAGACCTTATATAAAAAAACGGCTACTGTACGATCTTTACCTTTCTCCCCAGCAAATTCAACCGGGACGTGAGCCAAACGGAGTTCGGTTGGTCAAAGGCGAGACAAAACAGATTGGTGATTATGCCCTGACATTCGTCGGCTTTGCGTTGGATCAACATGATCTATCTGAATCCGATCTGCGGGTGGGGGCACGGCTGGTGGTTGAGTACGACCATGTTTGTGATACGGTCGAGCCGGCGGTGCTGGCCCTTACGGCCGGAAACGGAAGTTCCTCCATGACGGATTTCCCAGCACGCTTCGGTGAACTTGACCAGTACCAGGTTTCCATTGAGCGGATTTTGGCCGATCAAGGAGCGGTAGAGTTAAGCATACCTGGTCTGGTCGAGGCGGGTGAGCCTGAGACACTCATACTGGATGTCACCAAGAAGCCCGTTATAAACCTCGTCTGGGTAGGTACGACTCTAATACTGCTCGGCTCTTTGATAGCTTTTTTCAGACGCCGTGCTGAGCTGAAGAGCTAAGCCATGTGCGGCCAAAGTTGATCGATTGTTGTAGAAGTTATTAAAGCGAACAATGTTGCAAAATACGTTTATGCAATAAAATAAATATATTGTAAGATGATTTGGAGAGTTGTAATCGGCATAATAGTGGTTTGCGCGCTCACTGTCATTGGAGTGGAGATTCCTTTCGACCCAGCTCGGGGATTGGTGGAAGTGCCGGTGACCATCGATGGCCACGTAAAGGGGACGTTCGGAATTGACACCGGCGCCGACCGTCTGTATATCGACAGCGCCTTCGCTCGAAAGAATAAGTTGACATTTGTGCGTTCCACTCCGCAGCGGCCGGTGGTTGGTATCGACGGCAGCAGCAAGGCGTCGTTTGTCAATATTCGCTCTCTGCGCATCGGCGAGGAAACGCTCTACAATCGGCAGGCCACCGCGATAAGTATAGGTAGTGTCGTTAAGGATAAGCGCTTGGGGTATCCCGATGGCTTGATAGGTTATAATATACTTCGCCGGTTCTATGTGACAGTGGATTACCCAGCGCGGACTCTCCGGTTACAGATGGGAGAACCGGACTTTCTGAAAAATGGTAAGTATCGTATTCTCCGGTTTTCAACTTTTCGTCACCTGATCCTGGTCGATGTCATCTTCAATGACAGCGTGACGGCTCCCATGATTCTGGACTACTGCGCATCATATACATCGCTTTCCAAATCGCTGGCCCGCAGAATTGGGTTACCCCTGGTGAAAAGCAAGAGACAAGAGGTAGGTACTATGGATATAGGGGGCATAGTTACTTCGACAAACGTTCCAGTAGTTATCACTGATTTCTCGCAATTCAAGAAGTCACTCAAGGGAAGCAAATTCGAGGGAATTTTGGGCGCCAGTTTCCTCTACAAATACAAAATGACGGTTGATTACAAACGGAAGAGAATCTATGTCCACCCTCGGTAATCTATCGGAGAGCATTGGGCAAGGCTACTGATTAGTGAACATGAAAGCTCATCAGTAAAGCTCGCTGTATTTGGGGCTACCGAATCTTCAGACAGGCTTGGCGCCTTCCTCGACCTGACGTATCTTTTCCAGTCTTGGGATGTGACGTCCGCCTTCAAACTCAGTTTCCAGAAACGTTCTGACAATCTCTTCCAGTTGATCCTCGGGGGTAAATTTTGCAGCTAGAGTGAGAATGTTGGCGTTGTTGTGCAGGCGAGTCAAGTAAGCCATCTCCGCATTGAGAGCCACACCGGCGCGGATTCCTTTGACTTTGTTGACGGCTATATTCATCCCATTGCCGGTCCAGCAGACAGTGATTCCGTAGTTGACCTTCCCCTTGGCAACGGCGTCAGCTACTTTGAGGCCGAAGTCAGGATAGTCGACCGATTCAGTCGAGTTGGTGCCGAAGTCCACAGCCTCATGCCCCAGCCTCAAGAGAATCTGTTTAATTTTCTCTTTGAATTCAAAACCCTTATGGTCGGCCCCAACGGCAACCTTCATTTAGACGGCAACCTCCTTGTACTCCGGCACAGGTGTCAGCCAGCCGTACTTATCTTCGGCTTTGCCATTTAAGATATTGAATAATGCTGTTTGCAGCTTCTTCGTTATTGGGCCAGCCTTACCTTCGCCGATGATAAGGTTGTCGATTCTGGAGATGGGCGTAATCTCTGCCGCCGAACCGGTAAAGAAGACCTCATCAGCTAAGTATAAAGCCTCGCGCGGTACATTTTGCTCGATGACCTTAATCCCCATATCCTCAGCCAGTCTGATGACGGAACTGCGGGTTATGCCAGGGAGGATTGACGCCGCGAAGGTTGGGGTGATTAATGCGCCCTTGCGAACGAGAAAGATATTTTCGCCGGAGCCTTCAGAAACGTGTCCGAACACGTCGAGCGCTATTCCTTCCACGTACCCGTGACTAATTGCTTCCAGTTTGATGAGCTGGCTGTTCATGTAGTTGGCCCCCGCCTTTGCCATCGCCGGCATGGTGTTGGGAGCAATCCGATTCCACGATGAAAAGCAGACCGAGACGCCCTTCTCCAGTGCCTCCTCGCCGAGATATTGTCCCCACGGCCAGGTTGCAATCGACACCTCTACAGGGCAGTTCGACGGATCAACTCCTAATGTTCCGTATCCGCGGTATGCTATCGGACGAACATAACATTCTTCTAACCCGTTGGCGCCCACGGTAGTAAGTATAGCCTCGTCAAGCTGCCGGGCTGTGTAAGGAATTTTCATCCGGTAAATCTTGGCGGAATTAAGCAGGCGCTCAGAGTGATCTCTTAAGCGAAAAGCAGCCGGGCCGGTGGCTGTATTGTATACCCGCATCCCTTCGAAAACGGACGAGCCGTAGTGTATCACATGCGAGCAAATGTGAATCTTGGCGTCATCCCACTTGACCAGTTTGCCGTTCATCCAGATATATTCGGTTGGCGTCATGGACTATTTTCCTCCTTATCTTTTTTACAGATTATTTTCATATACTCAAGCTTATGATACAAGAAAACTCCTGAAATTTCAATTGGAATTTCCTCCTTGGCACGGGATGTAGTAAGATATTGTCGGGTTACTCTTTTAGTCCTCACGCTCAGGCGTACTTTTAGCCTGAGGCGGACTCAATTTGGAGCCCAATCTACCACACTAAAATTACAGAAATCTATACTCATCTTTAGCCAGCGGAATATCGGACGGATTAAAAGCCATTTGGATTTTGGA
>CAZYRH010000130.1:0-6366 GCA_964650395.1 uncultured Ignavibacteriales bacterium | reverse complement strand
GGCTCTTTTCGTCAAGACCGCAGGGCTTTTAACCTACGGGACCTTGCTTTGCAGTGGATAAAAGACAACGCCTTTTAAGGGGAGGTGGACTTAAAAGGCGTTGTAGCGGAGAGGGTTGGGATATTCTTTAAACTCTTTTGCGTCGCATAAGATGCAAAGCGCCTAAACCGGAAGCCAGAAGGATCAAAGTAGTGGGTTCGGGAACATCGGGCGGGAACGGGTCTTCCGTTGAGCCCGAACCGATTCTGCTGTCGGGATAGGCGTAGGTGTTAAGGCCGTACGATGGTTGAGAGGACTGGAAAGATAAGTTGCTTGAGCTGTTCCAATCCTGCGGGATGTTGGGTCGAAGGTTCAACCCGAAAACATCGCTATAGGTCACCGTAAGAACCAGCACAAAAATGATCAGGGCAAGCAGCCACTTGATCGGATGTCTCTCGTGTCGCCTGTATAGTATCATAACAGCCTCGTTTGAATTTGGTAGTCAAGCCTAAGTTCGTTTGTTTTTTCCTGTGCAAGGTTTGTGCCTAAGGAGCCAGAGAGCAGCCAGCACCCTCCTAAGTCATTGTTCGACAAAAGCTTGGTATGGCTGTACCCGTCTACAGCAACAGGCGTTTTCACTACAAAAGGTCGCAGGTTTTTGCGCAAAAAATGAGTCAACCTGTCGCTAAATACTGCCAGGCAGATATGACATTAACGAAGCATTTGGAGGATGGATGAGCGCCAGCATAGGTAGAATTGCCGCCCAATTAGCGCAGCCGACAGACGAGACGGTTTCGCCGGAGTTGATTGCCCTGATAAATAGAAACATAGGCCCGCCCACTTCGATTAAGGAATCGGACGTCTATATTAGGGCGATGTACGTTGTCTCGGACGAGGTGAACAGCTTTGGCGGGAGGTTTCCGGTCGAGGAGCAGAAATGCTTAGCACATCTTTTAGTCGATTCGCCGGTGATGGTGGGTCACCGCAAAGATAAGCTGCCGATCGGTAGAAACTTTCATGCCACAGTCGTGGAGCGGGACGGTAAGAGCTGGGTGAAAAGCTACTTCTACTGGTTGAAAAGCACCGAGGGAGCGGAGACGCTTCGGGAAAACATTGATGGAGGTATCTACAAAGAATGCTCGGTCGGATTTACCTTCCTTTTTCCCGAATGTTCAATTTGCGGCAAGGACATTCGTATTTGTCCACATGAACCTTTTCAAAAATACACGGTCGGTAACAACAATGAAAGCGACCGCGTGGCCTACTTTAACTACCGTCAGATTGAGCGAGTTTTGGAAACTTCGCTGGTCTACCGCGGCGCTGTACCGGATACCTCAGTGTCTAAGGAGCTGGCAATGAACGGGGGTAAGAAAAAGGACAGCTTGTCTGACCAGGCCGTCAAACCAGTCTGCATAAGCAGCCTTTCAGAGCTTGACCCGGAGAAAGAGTATCTGGTGGTTCCATTCTATGAATCGCTTCCCGTTATCGTTACCTGCAATAAAAAGGTGCTGACGATCCAGCAGTGGAATGGCGAGACGATTGACAGCAAGATATGCTCGCGCTTTGCGTGTGAACGTTTGCCTGAGATAGATCAGGCATACGGTCACTTGGTTGGGTATCGGGGCAAAGAACGCTGTACAGTTGAACATGTGGAACGTTATCTGGCGGGAATGTCCGGACCGGTCACGCGGTTGGAGATAAAGCTCTTCCCGCCGGCAGGTCTTGCTTTGCCCAAAGGAGTTTACGACGGCGCTCCAAACAGAATCCGATTGATCCGGCACTGTATTGCCGGCGTGCGCAACCTCGATCAGTCGGCACGATCAATTATGACACGAATGGGGGTATGGCTCTGGCCGCTGGACACGAATCCTTCACAGTTTGCTGGCTTTCAGTATCGGCCGTTGAATTCAGACATTGTTGAGGATAAACAATACCGGCTAACCTTTACGAATGGCGCTGCTGCCGCCCTTCTTACACTATTAAGCGGAGAATACAAAGAAAGATTTCAGATAAAGCAGTTCAACTTGGCCAGACTACTTCGAGGGGGCCGCTTTATTGCAGACAAGGTCGAGGGTCGCTCGGTTCAAGAGCTGCAATCCGATAAAACTACTACCCAGGGACAGGTGGTTACACTAGCCAAGCGCGGGGAAGGATTACTTCTGGAGATGGTCGGTTCGCTAACGGGCAAGTTTATCCTGCGACCCGTGAAGCTTGATGAACACAAGCGGTACCTCTTTTATCGGCTGGGTTCTTAGCTTCATTGAAACGAGGAGCATGTGATGTTCAACAACCATGGCGAGACCGGGATTAGGTTGAGTGGGCAGCTTATCAATATCATAACCATCGTGATTGGTGTAGTAGCTGCTTATTTCCTCACTATACAGTCTCTCAAGGTGGAGCTGTCGGCCAAAGCCGAAGGAGCGGTGGTGGAGGCGCTTGACAAAAAGCTGGCCAGTTTTGAGGTGATTGTGAAAGAGGGGGTGGTTAGTAAAGAGCAGTTTTACCAGTTTTCAAAGAACGTCGATGCACGCTTAACCAGGATTGAATACTATCTCAAAGAACAGGCGGGAGAGACCGGTGAAAAACCATAACAAACACAGTGCGTATGTCAAAGAGCTGGCCGATTCGTTGAGCGACGACAGGATATCATTGATTGATTTCGACCGTTTAAGACAGTGGCTTATTGAAATCGTCCCGGTTCTCAACGAGGTCCATCACTTACATGAAGAAAAGGAGCTTATGCGCCGGGATTACATTGGTCGGATTGCCGGCATGACAAAAGCGATTGCAGCGGTAAATCGGCATCCGGATGGATGGGAAAGTGCCTTGGCGTATCTTGAGACGCTGCCTTCCTTGAGCGCAGGCGAACTGATTGAGCAGTACCGCAAAACATCGGCCCGCTTCCGTGACGCCTTTCCGACCAGCTTTGGGCAAGCGCTGGATCGGAAACGAGGCGGTGACGGACTCAAGGACCTACGTGTCTATAAATAAACCAGAGGGATATTGATCCCGACCCTGCGGGATTCGCTCCCGGTCACATGTGAATGGGGCAGATGTGGACTCGCCTTTGGCGATCCGCCCACGAAACAAGAAATAGATTTGTAAGGGGATGCTATGACAGTAAGAGATCAGAATCTTGAAGCGGTGGCGCCGATGCTGGCCACGTTCAAGATCAAGCAAACCGGCGGAGTCGATGATTTGAAAGATGCTAACATCGGCGAGCCAGTGACACTGACCGACGACAATGAGGTCGGTCCTATCGGCAGCGGAGATCAACTGCTGGGTAAGTTGATCGCTTTGACGTTGACCGACAACGATGACGGCGACCGCCTGGCGACGGTTCAGGTTGGGGGCATATGCCGTCTGGCAATTTCCTCAACCTACCCCGTAGTTGGTAATCGAGTTGTCGGGGGGACCGCCGGTACCGTGAAGCAGGCGCCGGTGGTAGCATCGGATCCCGCCGGCGGCAACATTGCTCGGGGGACGGTGCTGGAGATCAACGGAACCACGGATTGTGTGATTCTGCTCAATTAGAAAGGAATAATATGGACTTCAATCAGTTTTTGCAATCATCGACTTACGCTGGCTTAAAACGTGAGCTTGATTCCGAGAGCACGATCAGCTCAGTGGATTTGAGCCGGGCGGCGGCAATTGAGGTAAGCAAAGACCTCTATCTTGAAGCGGAGGCGCGAGGGTTAAGCCTATCGGAGCTTTTGGAGTTGGATGAATATGATCCCACGCCAACCGGTTGTCCGCTTGACGCCTTCGAACGCCAGTTGGCACTGGCAGGAGTGCGTCTGGGCGGTAAATCGCCCACTACAGTGGATCAGTTTTTCCAGCAAGCGCCCTCGCTATTGCCGGAGTTCATGATCCGTGAGATCAAAAAGGGAATGGCAATGCGCCCAGAGCTTGGTCGCCTAGTAGCCAATACCACTACGGTAGCCAGCAACAGCTACACGCCATTTTTCATAAATACGGCCGACGATGCGAAGTTCTCACTGCGTCCGATTGGTGAGGGAGCCGATATTCCCCAGTTGCTTGTTACCGAACAGACGCACGCAGTCAAAGTTGCCGATTATGGACTGGCTTTAAAGACCAGTTACAAGGCGCTTCGCTACCGCACCACTTCCCAGTTCCGGGTACTGTTGTGGTACATCGGGTTCAAGATTCAGACTGACAAGATTGGGATGCTGGTGGATACAATCATTAACGGCGACGGTAACGACAATGCCGCCGCGGTGATCAACACCGCCGCGAGCGGAACGCTCACCTACGATGATCTGATCAGTCTCTGGTCACAGTTTGCGCCATTTGAGATGAACACCATTATCAGTCATGTTAACCAGATGAAAGGTATCTTGACACTGGATGAGTTCAAAGACCCAATGGCCGGTTACCGGTTTCAGCAGACAGGTGAGCTATTCAGCCCGTTAGGGGCAACGTTGGTACGTTCCGACGAAGTGCCTACCGACCTTGTCATCGGGCTGGACAAGCGGTTTGCTATCGAGGAAGTCATTACCCAGCCACTGATGGTTGAGTACGACAAAGTCATCGAGCAACGGTTTGAGGAGGCGGTCATTTCAGAATCGGTCACCTACGCCAAAGTTATCAAAGAAGCGTCGGTGGTTCTTGACACGGTGTGGAGCTAATTCTTTGAGGGGCTCGGTTGTTCCGAGCCTCTCTTCACCAACAGAGGCGCTATGAAGAATAAAATAACCACGACAACCGGAAGTTACGGACTTGGTATCGCCCCCGGGCGGAAGTTACTTAAAGTTGCCTCCGGTCAGTACATCGGGCGGCTGGTTGCAATCATACAGACCACGGCTGGAGACATCAAATATTCTTACGCCGACAGACCATACACTTCGTGGTCGTCGCTGACGGCAGTTGCTTCTGATGCCGCCGATGAACCTTGCGACTGCCTAATGGACAGTGATGGCTATATTCATGTGGTATATTCGGAGAATTCGACCGAGTATCTTGTTACGAGGAAGCTGACCTTCACCGGCGGTGTTTGGAATGTGGGTTCCAAGGTAACAGTTTTCAACGGCAATCCATCGCTGTATCCATCTATCGCTCTTGAAACGGAAGGTAAGCTCTGGGTCGGTTGGACGCGTGTCAACGGCGGCGTTCGGTATATTCATGTCAAGTCGTCCACTGACGGCGGAGCTACATGGGGAACAGGACCGTCCGACTCCGGAGACCAACTAACGGCAGGGGCATCATTAGCCTATTCAAAGGTCATGGTCGGCACCAATGACATCTATGTTATCTATGCCAACGGCGGTTTGAATCTTTCGATCCGTTCGCGGCCAATAAGCGGTGGTAGTTGGACAACGGAATACAACATTGCTACCGGTATCGGTTTTGATCACCATTTCGACGCCGCCTTTTCATCCGATGGTTCTCTGGGAGTGGCGTTTGACTACGGGCAGTTGAAGTATCGCGAATACGACGGTATTAACTGGGGATCGATTGTTACGCTGGACAGCGACGGAGGGGATTTTCCACAGATGCTGTTTAACAACAACGTGCCGGTAATAATCTATCTTTCCTCTCTCGCTTCCGACCAGGTTCTGGTAAAGTATACAACTCGAGACACCGGAAGCTTTTCTACGCCGGCCGTGTTGGATAAAAGAGCTAAACAGTTCGACTCGGTGATTTCGTACGATACCTCATCTTCAAGCTACACTGACCTGACCAGCGCTGCCGCCAGCGCCGCGACAGCCGATGTCTATCATCCAAACTCAGGCGTCCTTGTCAAAGAGAACGGTGACGCTACCTATCTTGGGATGGATCAGAAGTTTCGCTATGTCAAATTTCTTCTCTCTACCGCCGGAAGCGGCGGCACGGTCGTGTATAGCTACTGGGATGGATCCAACTGGAAAGGATTCACACCGGCAGGCGGCGCTTTCGTACTGGATGCTACCGACAAGGACCTGCTGCTGTGGGATGACTACGAAAGCATGCCCGAAGACTGGCAAAAAAAGCTGGTGAATGGTCAGACACGATTCTGGGTGAAAATTGAGGTCGACTCAAACTTCAGCACGGGACCGGTAGGAAGCCAGATCACCGCTGCCTCGGACATAGAGGCGTTTATCGTCAGGAGGTAGATAATGTCGTATACGAATGTTGATCTAGTCAAGCACCATCTGGTGGCAGCCTTTCCCGCTCAAGAGAACATATATGACCAGCCGGTGATTCTTGAAGGCGGTGACTATGTCACATTTTTCAACGGTGCGGTTGAGCAATCATCAGTGATGGTCAAATCGGTGCAAAGTAATACACCTACGAGGTTGACCGTTACCCTCAACGGTGAGAGGACCTCGCTGGCATCTTCGAGGTTAGTGCGGGGTTCGGTGGTAGTTGCATCCGACAGTTCCCTAG
>CAZYRH010000129.1:0-6387 GCA_964650395.1 uncultured Ignavibacteriales bacterium | reverse complement strand
TTGAGAACTGACTTTTGAGACAGCCTCTGGACATCTGCTGCCCACGCAAGGCGGACTCCATTCGCAACCTGACCTGCTACTATGAAGCGCCCATAGTGCGTCAATTCTTGGATTTGGTTTTAACCTCCTGAAACCGGATGCAGCCGCATTTGGGGCAGATCCATTTGCGCCGTTTGTGAAAGGAACGCTTCAACTCCTTCATGGCCGATTTACAGCGGGGACATTTCATGACATCAGTTGGCAGGAGCACAAGGGCTCCTGCTCTACAATTACCTATCCCGTAAGATGCAAAAACTCCGTCAGGAGAAACTCCATTCGTCCAATGAAAGTTGACATCCGCGACATGACGGTATATCCGAACGTCGCCCCAAAAAATATCATCAAAAAGTAGGTGCCGATTTTTGCCGAAGTTCCCAGCGTACCTTTGTGCTCGCGGCTGAAATAAAAATAAGACAGGGTAGTTAAAACACCCACAATGACCACTATTGCCGATACATCGGGGAACCCCGATTCCGTCACCAGTGGGGTCACGGTGGCCGACATCTGTTTCAACGTCCGGGCTTCAAGCATCACCGGAATAGCTACCCCGGCGCCGGAGCCAATCATAACCGCAATCGGGATTCGTGAGAGAGAGGAAGTTTTCGCAAGGAACCGCCCGAACATTAACAGGCCAAGTACCAACGGCAGCACAAGAGCGTACTGTCCATCGGAGAAGAGAGGTTTAAACAACAGGTCAACCAGCGTGCTTGACCAGACAATGACGAGGGTGTAGCCGATTGAAACTCCAATAAGAAGAGACTCGGCCATTTTGTAAATCGGGTTGTCCCGGTACAAAAAAGACAAAACGGCCAGCGTCAACAGGCCGGCAATAATAGTACCGAGTTCACTCATCCCGCTTTCCTCGTACGCCGGGATCTGAAGTAGAGTACATTGCCCAGTATGATCAGAGCAATCACATAAAGGTGAGCTGTTGACTGAGCCAGCATGCCCCTTGCCCCTCCCCCCTTGCGGTTGATAAGTCGCTCATATTCGGCAGCGCCGCGAAGTCCAGCCACCAGGCTGTACATCTGACCGGAGGCGATGTACGGGTCGAAAGTGGTTACCATCGCGGCTGTCATTCCTGATAAAATTCGCACGCCGTAGCGCGCCCCGCCATACTCCATCCAGTGAGTTGTGAGCGATCCGTCAGTGATAGAAATTACCGCTGCTACATCGTCATAGTTGTCCACTTCTCTCGGGAGAGCGAACTGCTCATAGGCACGCCCCAGGTAGTCCTGTGGAAATGTCTTGGGAATCGACTCTCCCATTGAGAGAATAGCCGCAATGTACTGCGGTTTGAATCCGAGGTAAACATAGTCTGTGCCATATTCTCTCCCGTACTCAGCGGCTGTCTTTTGCATGAGGCGATACCCGATAGCGGTTCCCTCAGCCAGCAGCGCTACCCCGATCAACCGATGTCCTTTGGAAAAGGCATGACGCAATATAACAAGCGAAATGGGACGTATTTCCGGAAGAGAGGAAGCCTCATGGTCAAAGGAAACCATCAGGACTGATCCGGCAGGCAGGGAGTCAATATAATCATACATCTTTTTTGTCTGGGTCGAGACAGGGACATCCAGCTTTATGCCAAGCAACATGATCACGCCGATACAGATAAACAATCCCAGGAAAGTCCAGTGCCGCACTTCAATCCTTTTCACTTTTTCCCTCCCAGCCAGGTTCTCTCTATTCCTAAGATGACCCTCAAAGAGGTTGTCAGTGACCCCAGCCCAATGCCAATCAAGATCGCCCGGCGGGCTGACATTGAGGGATAACTACGAATCCAGTCGGCAACTTCGTATAGCTGCGGGAAGATAAGGGTTCCCAGGACACTTCGGCTCAGCAAGATTATAAGCGCTGAAAGTAGTAATATGGTCGCCGGTATTGACCGAGCACGAAAACCGCGGAAGGATGCCGATGCCACAAAGAAGGCCAGCAGCGCAAAGACGGTCGACTGCATGGGCGCCTGGACGTTTTCAAATATCCACATGAACGGCGTGTCAGTCTTGATGCCCCAGATGAGAGCCAAAACCGGCATGGCTACCAGACCGGTTAGCGTGACCAGCCGGTACGGACGGTCCTGTCCCCTTTGGATTTGCACGAGGTTGTTTTTGAAAACGCTCACTACCCCCACCAAGAGTGTGAAGGCAAATATGATTTGCCAGTACTCCAGAACCGACCGGTTTACCGCACTCGCTACCGGGTGGGGAGAGAAGTACTGGATAGACATGATAATCCCAAACAGAAAGCAGACAGCCAGAGAGACTTTGCGGTTCATTAGAAATTCCACCAGCCTTCGACAGTGCTACCTACGACAGCCGCTATGGTACTCCAGATCACTGCCATCATCAGAAAGAGCGCTATCAGCACCTTCAAAATATCTTGAGCGTGGACCGAGGCAAGGATTGACCGGTCGCCTGAGAGATAGCCTGAGGCGGCAAACAGCTCTTCGCCAATCAGTGTATAGTCACATGCCACAATGAAAAAAGAAAGTTGGATGGTTGAATCGGTGCCGGCAATTTGTATGGCGCCGACGGAATTGCCGGTCTCAGCAAGTATCAACGACTCAGCCTCAAACGTACCCAGCAAGAAAATGGAAGCGGGACGTAAACGGCTGATCATGCCGTCCACAGCCGCCGCATAACCGAACTGAGAAGAGGTCACATAAGAGATGTTGTCGCTGCGAAAGCGGTCGGGGTAACCGGCGCGTGCGTAACTCTCACGCACGACTTCCTGAGCTACGGCCATGATAACCGGATCGTGGGTCGGGTAAACAAGCGGACAGTCGTACAGTGCCGTCTTCTCAGCTACGATACTGAGGAAATTCATCGAGGCTATCGTCGTAGGACGTTGAATATCTCCTCCCCAGCCAGGGGTGTACAAAACCGGACGTGCCATCTCAGTTGCTCGCCCAATAGCTTCTTCAACAGCTTTTAGACCGGCAATCTCGCGCACCTTGAATTTTTCCCGACTCGTCCGGCGATAGGTAGTGTACAACACTATGATAATGGAGACTATGGCGGCAATAAGAGTGGGCAGTTTATCGGGGTCGAACCACCTGGACCATTGAGTTGCGGAAACGACAACGTAGTACCAGAGCATGAAAAGGACTAAACGTGCCTGTAGGTTATCAATCAACAAAAAGATTTTTTGTTTGACGGGCGAAGCCATCCTTATTTATTGGCTAAAAAGGTGGATTATAACCGTGAGGTAAATATGAAGATAATCATTTCCTTTGTAGTGGCGGTTCTTGCCCTCTTTACTCTTAACGCCTCGGCTGCGACCACGATACAATGGTGGCAGTTTTGGACGGACCCAAGCATCAAGCCTACTAATTCGGCAATGGTAGATGACTTTGAGAAGGCCAATCCTGATATAAAGGTGAAACTGACTGATCTCACCTGGGCTAACGGACACGAAAAGATTGTCATTGCTTTTGCTTCCGGCACCGGGCCGGATATTGTGGAGCTTGGTTCCGATTGGATTGCCGAGTTTGCCGCCAACGGCCAACTGGCTGATATTTCTGGCTACATTGCCAACGACAGCACTGATTTCCAGGGCTGGGGGATGGCTGCCTACAAGGGGAAGGTGTACGCCAAACCATGGATCCTTGGTACCAGAGTTCTTTTTGCCAATCGAGACCTTCTTAACCGAGCCGGCTTTGATAGCACTTGGGTACCCATTACCTGGAATGACCTTAAACGGGCCACATACAAGATTACCCGTCTGGGAAAGGATATTTACGGCTGGGGGTCAAATGTACCCGAAAAGCACCGCCTGTACAAAAAATATCTGCCCTTTTTCTGGTCAGCTGGAGCACAGGTCTTTACCGACGATTACAAGTATTGTGTTCTTTCATCTGAGAAAGCTATCTATGCTCTACAATTTTATAAGGATCTGCATGATTCCTGTGGCTATGTGGCCAATCAACGGGGAATAGAGGACGCATTTCTCGACGGTAAGATCGGCTTTATCATTTCCGGAGACTGGTTGCTGAAACGGATTGAGCTTGAGAAGCGCAAGTTCAACCTTGTTTCGACTCTTATTCCGGGAATGGGATTTCCCGGCACGTCATTTCTTGGCGGTGAGTTCCTGGCGATCAATGAAGCCTCGAAACACAAAGAAGCAGCGATGAAACTCATTGATTTTATCACGTCGCCGCAAAATCAGGTTCGCTTTTGTAAAGCCAATCACTCCGCCAACCCGTCAAGCATCACAGCCCAAAATGATCCTTACTTTACTTCCAATATTCACCTGCAAACGTTTATCAAGCAGATAAAATCAGCCAATCACCCGCCGGTTGATCCCGACTGGGTCTATATTGAAGACGCTATCGAAAAAGCGGTGGAAGACGCTCTGTTTGGCCCCGGGCTGGTGGCGGAGCCCCTTAGACAGGCTCGCCAAAAGATTGCCAAGCTGAAAAAAGAATGAGACGTACCCGGTCGGTTGCCTTTGTTCTGGTTCTCCCCTGGCTGTTGACGATTTTGGTATTCTGGCTGTTTCCTCTCGTAGTTTCGTTTTTGATGGGATTTACCGATTTCCGACTGCTCGTCAAAGAGTATCACTGGATCGGGCTGGCGAACTACCGGGCGTTGCTATCGGACACGGACTTTCTCAAGGCGTTGAAAAACACATTTATTTTTGTGTTCGGTACCATCCCGATTACAACCATCCTCTCGCTCGGCATGGCGCTGCTGGTCAACCGTCACTTCAAAGGTCGAGGCATTTTCCGCGCCACCTATTTCATGCCCTCGATTACCTCAATGGTGGTCATTGCGCTCATCTTTACTAACCTGTACCAGCGCGGAGGCTATGTAGCCATGCTGGCCAATCTCGTCGGCCTGACTACACCACAGAACGGGTTCCTTTATGACAGCTCTACCGCGCTGTATTCCATAATGGCGATGGACATCTGGATGTCGGTAGGCTACTACATGCTGATCTTTCTGGCTGGATTAAAGTCGATACCGGACGAACTGTATGAGGCCGCCCAGATTCATGGCGCCGGCGCCGTTCGCCAGTTCTTTTCCATTACTCTCCCTCTTCTCAAACCAGTAGCGTTGTTTATTCTCGTGATTAATTCGATAAAATCGTTTCAAGTCTTTGTGGAAATTTTTGTGATGACTAAAGGCAAGTTCGATACCGCCACCGCGGTTTATTTCATCTACGAGACCGGCTTGACGACCGGGTTCAAATTCGGCTATGCCTCGGCGGCAGCGTACATGCTGTTTATTATCATCGGCGTTTTCTCGGCCATGTGGTTTGTGCTCCTTAGAAGGCGGCAGGTACTATGGTGAGAAGCAAGCTCCTTTCCATAGTTAAATACGTAGCGCTAGGTGCGCTGATGTTAATTATGGTCTTTCCCCTTGTCTGGATGTTTCGCATTTCGCTCATGGGCGCCGGTAGCACCGACTTAAGCCGGATTTTTAATACTGAATTCACGCTCGTTAATTACGTTGATCTCTTTTCTGCACACAACATGGGGCGGTATTTGTTCAATTCTCTTTTGGTTGGGTTGACCGTTACGATAGCGAACATTCTGTTTTGTTTTATGGTTGCCTATGCCCTGGCGCGCTACCGCTACCTTTATAATAAGATACTCTTTATCACGGTTATTGTGGTTCTCATGATCCCGGCTCATATTCTTATCATTCCCCTCTACGTCTTGATGGTCAAAAGCGGTCTCTATGACAGTTACTGGGCGCTGATTCTCCCTTGGTTGGTCAATCCAATCGGAATATTTCTGGTGAAGCAGTATATTGAGTCCATTCCGCCTGCTATGGAGGAAGCGGCGCGCCTTGACGGCGCTGGAGAGTTACGAGTACTACTAAGGGTCGTCATGCCACTGTGTAAACCGGCGCTGGCAGTGCTGGCCATACAGGTGTTTTTTACTAATTGGAATTCTTTTCTATTTCCATACATTTTGACTTCAAGCGATGACGTGCGAACCCTGCCGGTGGGACTGGCCTTGTATCAGGGCTACCAGGCGATTGACTGGCAGCATTTGATGGCCGGCTCAACGATTGCCGTCGTACCCATTTTGATTATGTTCCTTTTTATGCAAAAGCACATTGTGTCAGGTATCACGGCAGGGGCTATTAAGCAATGAAGTGAAAAGAGGGATCACCCTTCGACTCCACTCAGGATGATGTCTAAAGGCCTTTTTTATTCACAACACCGATTGTGGTCTGATAAAAGTAACTTACCACTGTCTTAGTGAGCGGAGTCGAACCATGAGAAGCCCTCTCAAAAGTTTCGAATGGGAGAAAAATAATGACCTATTCCGTCGTAGTCTGTTTCACGACTGCTTTAAACGAAGTTTTTCTTTTGACATTTTTTTGTTGCCTT